>JALYLP010000235.1 GCA_030774195.1 Actinomycetota bacterium
GATCGTGACCGTCTTCAAACTTCTCGCCGAGCGGCTCGTCTGGCGGGTTATCGAACGCGAGCGGCCCGGTGTGACGGAGCCCGGAGCCGTGATCAGAGCTGGGACACCGACCACGGGGCTCTCGTTCGTCTCCGGTCATGTCGTCTTGGTGACCGGGCTGGCATGGTGCGTGACGCCTTACCTCCGTGGCGCGTGGCGCTGGGCGCCGTGGATCGTGGTCGCTCTCGTCGCCTTCGCCCGGATCTACCTCGGGGCCCACAACCCGCTCGACGTCGTGGGTGGGTTCGGATCGGGCCTTGCGATCGGGGGCGCCGCCAACCTGATCGTCGGCGTTCCCGAACGACCCTGAACCCAGTCCTCAGCCGAGCGCGGCCGGGCCCACCACGTCGTGCAGGCGGCCGGTTCGCACGTCGTACACGTACCCGGACACCGTCACGCCCTCTGGGAACCCTTTGGTCCCCCGGATCGCGTCGACGTCATCCCGAGCGCTCAGCTCTGGATCCGGGAAGCTGAGGAACTCGATGTCCACCTCGACCCCGGCCTGGTCCCGGATCATGTCCCGCAGCACTGGGTCGGTGAACTTCGTCATCCCGCAGTCGGTGTGGTGGATCACCGCGAACTCCCGGGTCCCGAGCAGCCAGCTGCTGATCAGCAACGACCGGATCGCGTCCTCGGTGGCGCGCCCACCAGCGTTCCGGATCACATGCGCATCGCCGATGTCGAGGCCCAGGAACCTCGCGGGGTCCACTCGAGCGTCGATGCACGTCAAGACGACGAGGGGTCGCGCCGGTGGGATCTCGAGGTCCCCTTTGTCGAACCCCTCCGCGAAGGCCTCATTGGCCTCCTTGAGTCGATCGACCTCAGACATGTCCCCTCCTCCTTAGCCCACCGCGACGGGCGCGCCGACGAGCGACCCGTACTCGGTCCAGGACCCGTCGTAATTCTTGACGTTCGGATACCCGAGCAGCTCCTGCAGGGCGAACCAAGTGTGCGAGCTGCGCTCGCCGATCCGGCAGTAGGCGATGACGTCGCGATCGGAAGTGATCCCCTCGGCTTCGTACAGGGCCTTGAGCTCGTCCGCGCTCTTGAACGTGCCGTCATCGTTCGCGGCCTTGACCCACGGGATGTTGGTTGCTCCGGCGATGTGCCCGGGCACCTGCGCCTGCTCCTGCGGGAGATGGTCCGGGGCGAGCTTCTCGCCGCGGTACTCCTCGGGTGAGCGGACGTCGACGAACCCCGTCGGTGACCCGACCTTCACGATCACCTCATCGCGGAGGGCCCGGATCTCTGGTCGCTCGTCACCCAACAGGACGTGATCGGATGGCTCATAGCTCGGCACGTCCTGGACCAACTCGCGGCTCTCCAGCTCCCACTTCTTCCGGCCGCCGTCCAGCAGCTTCACGTCGTCGAACCCGCGCAGCTTCAGCAGCCAGTAGGCATATGCCGCGAACCAGTTGTTGTTGCCGCCGTACAGGACCACCGTCGTTCCTGATCCAACGCCGGCCGCCGAGAGCAGCTCGGCGAGGCCGCCCTGATCCAGGTAGTCGCGGCCGACCGGTGTGTGCAGATCAGTGGTCCAGTTCCAGCCCACGGCGCCGCGGATATGGCCTTTCTCGTATGCGGTCGTGTCCTCGTCGACCTCGATCACCCGGACACCAGGGTCATCGAGCTGTCCCTCGAGCCAGTCGGTGGAAACCAACACATCGGGGTTCGCGTACTCGGCCATGCGGATCATCCTCCTTGCGTTCGAGGTCGATGATGCTTGGTGTGTGCTCGCGCGCTCAGGATCTACAGCACAAGCGCGAAGGGATCATGAGGCCCACGAGTCCACGGGCACGCGTCCGGATCACGATCCCTACTCCCACGATCGGGTCAGACGATCGTTGTACCCGTGTTGCAGGTGCAACGTCAACCGACTGTGCGCTCAGAAGATGCCGAGCGATGCCTTCGCCTCGTCCGACATCAGCTCCGGTGACCACGGCGGCCGGAAGACGAGCTCGGGCCGGACCTCACGGATCTCCTCGATCGGTGCCAGGAAGGCACGGATCTGGTCCTCGATCAGCGGCCCGATGGGACACCCCATCGTGGTGAGGCTGTAGGTGATGTCGACATCCCCCTCGTCGTTGACGTCAACGCCGTACACGAGGCCCAGATCGACGATGTTGATGCCGAGCTCGGGATCGTAGACCTGCATCAGGGCATGCAGCACCCGCTCGCGAAGACCGCCCTCGGGAGCCTCTTGCGCCATCACAGGGGCCTGCGTCGCTCCGTCGTGCTCATCCATCGGATCGCTCCCACCCTCGTCGTTCGTTCTTGTCGGCCATTCGTCCGGCACGGATATTTCGGCATTATGCTTGCCTCAACGATACCGCCCCTTCCGCCGAGGAGACCGATGTCGATCCGTGCACTGATCGTTGATGACCATCCCGTCACGCGGGAAGGGCTCCGAACCGCGCTGGAGCTCTCCGAGGATGCCGTGGTCGTCGTCGGAGAGGCCGGGACCGGGGAGGAAGCCGTCGAGCAGGCTCGCGAGCTCACGCCGGACGTCGTCTTCATGGATGTCCGGATGCCCGGGATGGACGGGATCGAAGCGACCCGCCGGATCCGCGAGGCCTCGCCGGAGACGAAGATCATCCTGATCACGATCGACGAGTCGCGCGGGGCGATCTCCGAGGCGATCCAAGCGGGAGTATCGGGGTACCTCCTCAAAGACGCGTCCCCGGATGCGCTCGTCGATGCCGCCCGCAACGCCGTCGAGGGCAACGCGGTGATCCATCCGCAGCTCACCAAGACGTTCATCGAGGAGGCCCAGGCGGTCGGCGACGAGCCCAAGACCGCCCCGCTGTCCAAACGCGAACGCGAGATCCTCCAGAAGGTGGCCGACGGGGCAACCACCCGACAGGTCGCCACCGAGCTCGGGATCTCCCCGCACACGGTCAAGACCCACCTCGAGCGCATCTTCGAGAAACTGGGCGCCAACGATCGCGCCCAGGCGGTCGCGATCGCGATCCGCACGGGCATCGTGCACTGAACCGCTCTCCAGCTCGGCCGTTCGGCCCTCTGACGTAGCTCGCTCAACCTCCGAGAGGGTCGGCCGATATCCCCAGCAGATGGCGACCGTCCTGCTCTTCGATTCGGCGGACGAGGTCGCGCGCCTGCAGTACCACATGCTCCACGCGGCGCCCGATCTCCAGATCGAGGTCACATCCGACGCGTTCCGTGCGGTCGAATCGACCGCACGCACGCGTCCGGACGTGGTCGTGGTCGACTTGGGTCTCGAGGGTCCGACCGGCCCCGAGCTGGTTCGGCGCCTGTGTGCCTCCTCGCCGACGACGAGCGTCGTTGCTCGTGCGACCGCGCGCGATCCTCAGCGCATCGCCGAGACCCTCGCCGCCGGCGCCGCCGGCTACGTCTTGCGGGAGGAGGGTCCCGAGGTCGTGCTCGGAGCGGTCCGGGCGGCGTTGGGCGGCGGCGTCGTCCTCTCCGCGATGGTCGCGACGGCGTTCGGGGCCGAGGTCGCCCGCACCGTTGTTCGCGCGATGGAGCTCGAGACCGAGCTCGACGAGCTGCGAGCGAACGTGTCCCAGGGCACATCCGCCAAGGCGGATTTCCTGGCGAACATCTCTCACGAGCTGCGGACCCCCGTGACGGTTGCCAAGGGCATCGCCTACGTCCTGCGGAACCCGAACGTCCCGCCAGCAGAGCGGGAGCAGTTCATCGAGCAGCTGCAGGCTTCGTTGGACAGCCTGATGCAGATCGTCGACGAGATCATCACGATCGCCGAGTTGGAGCGGGGTACCTTCGCGCTCGAGGTCACCAACGTGGATCTCTGTCCGCTCGTCCGTCACGCGGTCGATGAGGTATCACGGTCCTATCCCTCCGTCCCGATCACGGCGCAGGTGCCGGACACGTTCCACGCGATCGCGGACGGCGCTCGCATCGGCGGGGTCGTCCGAGAGCTCCTCGACAACGCCTGCCGCTACTCCCCCGCTGGACAGGCGGTCGAGCTGCTCGCTCGCACGCTCGACGAAGGCGTCGTCGTGACGGTGACCGACCGCGGCGAGGGCCTCGACCGGAGCATCGCGAACCAGGCGTTCGACCAGCCGTTCTCCACGGGCGAGCCCACGCTGCGGAAAGAGAAGTCCGGTGCCGGGGTCGGCCTGCACCTGGCACGCCAGATCATCTTCGAGCACGGCGGTGTCATGTGGGCCGATCCGCTCCCGGGCGGAGGCACCCGCATCTCGTTCTGCCTGCCGATCCGGGAGGGGCAGCGGCTCGCCGCCCCCCCGGTCGGCGTCTCCTGAGCCAGACGTCGTGTGGTGGCGGTGCGCGCCGCCGGAGGCGTATCCTCCGCTCAGGAGAAGCGCTGGGTGCACAGAACGATCCTCGGGTTGGTCGTGATGCTCGCCGCCCTGAGCTGCACGGGCGTTGGTGCCCGCACCCCGGACCTCGAACGGCCCGCCATCCTGATCCATCCGACCGGATCGCCCTACGTCCGCGTGACGGCCGGCTCGGTGAGCGGGATCGTCCCCCACGGATGGCAGGCCCTCCCGATGGATGGGGTCGACTTCCACGAAGGATTCGTCGCGTCGCCTCACCCCGACACCTGGCCTGAGATGAGACCCAGCACGGCCGGATTGGTGGCGACCTGGGTGGACGCCACACGGGTCGGCGTTCCGAGCGACCTCTACTACCTCGCTGCGACCGGGCCGTTGCTCTCTGAGCTCCGCGATCGGGCCGGCTGCACGTCGTCGTTCGAGAAGGTCTTCGCCGACCATCTCCCGGCATTCCTGCATGGCGCGGCCGATTCCGCCGGTGATTTCGTGGCGCGGGGTGGCGGCGTGTGCCGGTCCACCAGCGGGCCGGCGACGCGTTGGTCCTACTTCGTGGCGGCACCGGGATTCGGGCCGGTCGGCCAGATCGGGATCCCCGGATCGGGCCTGTACGTGATCGTCGCGGCCACCCGAGAGTCGCCGAGGGCGCGGAGGATCCTGTCCCGGTTGCTCGACCACGTTCGTTTCGGACGAGACGGTATCGGGGATTTCGTCCGGGCCTTACGACCCGCGATGGCCCTCTAGCGTGGGCTTCGATCCACGAACGGAGGCCGAACGACGGTGGCGGCGCCCCGCCGGCCCCTGATGTCCACCTCGACCTCTGCGCCCACGTCGGCCACATCCGCAGGCCACAGGTAGGCGAGACCGATGCCGGTCTCGAGCAGCGGGGAGAACGTGCCGCTCGTGACCTCGCCGATCACCAGATCACCGTCGAACACCGGGTAGTGAGCGCGCGGGATGTGGCGACGTTCGTGCATCCGCAGTCCCCGGAGCCTGCTGGGGAGTCCCTCGCGCTGCAGGCGCACGAGCGCCTCCCGGCCGCGGAGATCCCCTTTGTCCAGCGAGACCGCCCACCCGAGTCCCGCTTCGAGGGCAGTGGAGGACTCGAATAGATCCTGCCCGTAGAGCGGGTAGCCCATCTCCAGCCTGAGCACGTCCCGAGATGCCAGTCCGCACGGCATCCCGTCGAAGGTCGCCATCGCATCCATGAGCTCGTGCCAGAGGTCGACCGCGATGTCCTCGTACGTGAACAGCTCGTATCCGACCTCTCCCGTGTACCCCGAGCGCGTCACGATCACCGGGCGCCGGTGGAACGCCGACTCGGCGCACTGCATGAAGCTCAGGTCCCTGGCCTCCGGGAATAGCGAGGTCACGATCGACGGGGACTTCTGACCCTGCACCGCGAGGAAGCACCAGTCCTGGTGATACATCAGGTGCACGCGATCGGGGGCGTCGGCTTCATCCAGGATCTGCAGCACGCGCCGGGTGTTGGATGCGTTCGGCACGACGAGATACCGGTCCTCGCCCAGCCGGTAGACGATCAGGTCTTCGATCACCCCACCACCCTCGTTCAGCACGAGGTTGTACTGAGCCCGGCCGACCTCGACGGCGCTCACGTCGTTGCTGACGACACCTTGCAGCAGCCCGAGCGCCCCGGGCCCGGCGACCTCCACCTTGCCCAGATGCGTCAGGTCGAACAGCCCGACTCGCTCGCGGACCGCTCGATGTTCCGCGAGGGCCCCCGCGTACTCGATCGGCATCAGCCACCCGCCGAACGGACCGACCTTCGCACCCAGCGCGGCGTGCTCCTTCTCGAGCGGCGAGTGCTTGAGCTCGGGCCCGTCCTCCATCGGCCGCATCGTACGCGCGAGCGACGGAGCGCGCCTGGTCGGGTTGGGGAACGCGGGTAGACTGGCTGTTCGCATGGGCGACCCGTTCGACATCGTCGTAGTCGGAGCTGGCACCGGCGGCTATTCCACCGCCCTGCGTGCCGCCGAACTGGGCCAGAGGGTCGCCATCGTCGAGCAGGGCGAACGACTCGGGGGAACCTGCCTTCTGCGTGGATGCATACCCACCAAAGCGCTGCTGCAGTCGGCTGCCGTGATGGATACGGTGGAGCGCGCGTCCGAATGGGGGATCAAAGCCGCGGGCGAGCCCGACTGGTCGGCGATCGTGGCCTTCGAGGATTCGATGGTCGACAAGCTCGTGAAGGGGCTCACCGGGCTCGTGAAGCTTCGAGGGATCGAGGTCGTCTCCGGGAGCGCCCGGATCCGGTCGGGTCAGGCGGTGGAGGTCGGCGACCGAACGCTCGAGACCACCGCCGTGGTGATCGCCTCCGGATCGCGTCCGAAGATGCTGCCCGGGCTCGAGATCACCCCCCGGATCATCACCAGCGACCAAGCGCTGTGGTACGACCGCATCCCCGGCTCGGCGGTCGTGATCGGCGCCGGCGCCGTCGGCCTGGAGTTCGCGTCCCTGTATCGCTCGTTCGGAGCCGAGGTCACTCTGGTCGAGGCCCTCCCTCGGCTTGCGCCGCTCGAAGATGACGAGGTCTCCGCCGAGATCGGGAGGGCGTTCCGGAAGCGAGGCATCACCGCGGTCGCGGGCGCGGCCGTGAAGGAGGTCACCGACACGGGTGAAGCCGTTCAGGTCATCTACGAGGCCGAGGGCGCATCGCACGGCGTGACGGCCGACATCTGCCTCGTCGCCATCGGGCGCGAACCTGTGACCGATGGACTCGGGCTCGAGGAGGCCGGCGTCGCGCTCAACGATCGAGGCTACGTCCAGGTGGATGAGCTCCTGCGGACAACCGCGCCCGGTGTCGTGGCCGTGGGCGACGTGGCCGCGACGCCCTTGCAGCTCGCGCACGTCGCGTTCACCGAGGGGATCGCATCGGCCGAGCGGCTCGCCGGGATCGACGTGCCGCCGATCGAGTACGCGAACATCCCTCGCGTCACCTACTGCACACCCGAGATCGCGAGCGTCGGCCTGACGGAGGCACAGGCGCGTGAGACCGGCCGCTCGCTCGTGACCGAGAAGCTCGACTTCCGCGCGATCGGCAAGGCGAACATCGTGGGCGAGGGCGGATTCGTCAAGGTCATCGCCGAGGAGGGCGGCGGCCCGGTGCTCGGTGTGCACATGATCGGGCCGCATGTCACCGACCTGATCGCCGAGGCGATGCTGATCACCTCCTGGGAAGCGACGCCGGCAGACGTCGCAGCGTTGATCCATCCTCATCCAACCTTGTCCGAAGGCCTCGGCGAGGCGATGCTCGCGCTCGCCGGCAAGGCGTTGCATTCCGCATGAGGAGGACCGTGGCAACCAAGGTCGAACCCGACGCCGAAGCGAGCGGCAGAGCGCTCCAAGACGACCGGCTGAAAGAGATCCTCTACTTCTTGAAGCTGGCTCGGTACTTCGATGAGCGGATGGAGGCTCTCTACCGCCAAGGCCGGCTGCCCGGTGCGATCTACTCCGGACGTGGGCAGGAGGGGACGCACGTAGGCGTCGCCTACGCGCTCGAACCCGAGGACTCGCTGTTCCCGACGCACCGGGATCTCACCGCCCAGCTGACGAAGGGCCTGGACCTCAAACGCGTGATGGCGCAGTTCTGGGGCAGGATCGACGGGTACCTCCGGGGCCGGGATGGCAACAGCCACATCGGCGACTGGTACGGCCACCGCACCTACGCCGTGATGTCCCACCTCCCGATCGCCTACCCGGTCGCGTGCGGCGCCGCGCTCGCGTACCAGCGAGCCGGCAGCGGCCACATCGCGCTGGCGATCTGTGGCGACGGGGCGACATCGAACGGCCGGTGGCACGAGGCCCTGAACACCTCCGCGGTGTTCCGCCTGCCCGTCGTGTGGGTCGTGAACAACAACCAGTTCGCGTACTCGACACCCAACGCGAAGGAATTCGCCGTCCCCACCATCGCCGAGCGCGGAGCCGCCTACGGCATCCCCGGCATCCGCGTGGACGGCACGGACGTCCTCGAGGTCTACCGCGTCACTCGGGAGGCCGTCGAGCGAGCCCGACGCGGCGATGGACCCACCCTGATCGAGGCGGTCTCGCTCAGATGGCGCGGACATGCCGGCCACGACCCGGCGAGATACGTGCCGCGGGAGCTGCTGGAGCACTACATGCTCTCCAAGGATCCCGTGAAGAACTTCGAGCAGTACCTGAAGGATCAGGGCGTCGTCACGGACGAGGACGTCGCGGAGATCCAGGCGCGGGTGGAGCGCGAGTTCGAGGAGGGCCACGAGTACGCGCTGGCGTCGCCGTTCCCCGAGCCCGGAGACGTCACCAAGGGCTGGTGGGTCGAGGACGGTTACTGGGTCGGGGAGCCGGGCCGCGGCGGCGGCACGGAGGCGAGCTGATGGCGACGCAACAGGTAGAAGCGGGCGCGGCCGGGCACGGCGCCGAGCCGCGGGGCAAACGCGGCGAAGACGGGCAAGCCACCTACTTGATCGCCATCGCGGAGGCGCTCTGGGAGGAGATGGAGCGCGACGATCGCGTGTTCATGCTCGGGGAGGACATCGGCGTCTACGGCGGCGCGTTCAAGGTCACGGAAGGATTCATCGATCGGTTCGGGCCCGAGCGCGTGATGGACACCCCCATCGCGGAAGAGACGATCGTCGGCATGTCGGTCGGAGCGGCGATGGAGGGTCTCCGTCCCGTGGCGGAGTTCCAATACGCCGATTTCATGTCCAGCGGCTTCGACGAGATCACGACCGTGCTGTCCCGTTACCACTACCGCGCCGGGGTTCCGATGCCGGTCGTCCTGCGTGGACCGAGCGGAGGCGGGGTGCGCGCATCGAGCTTCCACTCGATCAATCCCGAGCCCTGGTACGCGTACGCGGGCGGGATCAAGATCATGTGCCCGGCCTTCCCGTCCGACGCGAAGGGCTTGCTGAAGTCGGCGATCCGCGACGACAACCCGAGCATGTTCCTCGAGCACAAGTGGATCTATCGCCGGATCAAGGAGCAGGTGTCCGAGGATCCCGAGTTCCTCGTTCCGATCGGATCCGCGGACGTCAAGCGCGAAGGTTCGGACGTGTCGATCATCACCTACGGCGCCATGGTGCACAAAGCGCTCGAGGCTGCGGACGCGCTCGCCCAGCGCGGCATCTCGGCGGAGATCGTCGACCTGCGCACGGTCTATCCGCTGGACGAAGAGACGATCCTGCGCTCGATCGAGAAGACGTCGCGGGCACTCGTCCTGTACGAGTCGTACAGGTTCCTCGGGATCGGAACGGAGGTCGCGGCCGTGATCGCCGAGAAGGCTTTCGAATACCTCGATGCGCCGGTCGTTCGGCTGGCCCCGCCCAACGTGCCGGTCCCGTTCTCGCCGCCACTGGAAGACGCGTTCCTGCCCCAGATCGCAGACATCGAGGCGGCCGTCGACCGGCTGGCCGGCTGGTGAGGAGGACGATGTGACGTCGATCCAGATGCCGCAGCTCGGCGAGACGATCGTCGAAGGCACGATCCTGAAATGGCTCAAACGGGAGGGCGACTCGGTCGAACGGGACGAGCCGTTGTTCGAGATCTCGACGGACAAGGTCGACACCGAGGTGCCCTCGCCCGTCGCGGGCACGGTCCGGAAGATCCTGGTCGAGGAGGGCACGACGGTTCCGGTCGGGACGGCTTTGATGGAGATCGACGAGGCGGGGGCGGCTGCCGCTGATGGCGCGTCCGGTGACGGCGCCTCCGGTGACGCGGCTTCCTCACCCAATTCGTCGGCCGTGGAGCCTGCGGGGGCTGCTCAGGAACCGTCCGAGACCGCGGCCTCCTCAGAGGGGGCGTCAGCCGCGCCACCTCCGGCTCCAGCGCCTGCTCCTGCTCCGGCTCCTGCGCCGCCCGCCGCAGCTCCAGCGGTTCCCGCAGCCGTTCCTGCGGCCGTGGCCACCATGCCCGATCGGGGGCCGCGTTCGCAGATCCTTTCCCCGCTCGTTCGCCGGCTGGCGAAGGAGCACGACCTCGACCTGGCGCAGATCCCGGGAACCGGGAGCGGCGGCAGGATCACGAAGGCCGACG
>JALYLP010000236.1 GCA_030774195.1 Actinomycetota bacterium
GGGCCGAAGAGCCCGATCGCCGCCGCCCCCATGAACGCGAACGCCAACCCCATCCCGATCGCGACGCTCTCTACCGCGATACCGCGAGACCGTCGTGCGATCGCGATCGCTTCGACGAGCCGATCCAAGCGGTCGACGACGAGCACCACGTCCGCGGCTTCGGACGACGCGGTCGCGCCCCGGGCTCCCATCGCGACCCCGACGTCGGCCGCCGCGAGCGCGGGCGCATCGTTCAGCCCGTCCCCCACCATGATCACGATGCCGTGCTCGCGTTCGGCCTTGACGGCCTCCACCTTCTCCTCGGGGGCGCGTTCGGACAGGATGCGGTCGACGCCGAGGGCCGCCCCGACCGACTCCGCGACGTCCGGATGATCTCCCGTGACCATCACCACGCGTTCGATGCCCGATCGCCGGAGCGCACGGATCACGCGCGGCGTGTCCGGTCTGATCGGATCGTCGATCACCAGCGCACCGGCCACCTCCCCATCCACGCCCACGAACACGGACGAGGACCCGTCCATCATCGTGCGACGACGCACCTCACGGGCGCGGCGTGGCAAGGGCCCGCCTCCAGTCACGAATCCGGCTTTGCCCAGCGCCACCTTCCGGCCGTCGACGACCCCGGCGATCCCCGCGCCGTACCGCTCCGTCACGTCCTCCGGGAAGGACAGCTCCAGGTCCCGCTCCCGGGCGGCGCGGACGATCGCTGTCGCGAGCACGTGAGGCGAGACCTGGTCGAGCGAGGCGGCCAGCCGCAACAGCTCATCGGTGTCGACCGATCCGAAGGTCTCGACATCGGCGAGCTGCGGGATCCCGGACGTCAGCGTCCCGGTCTTGTCGAAGAGGAGTGTCTTGCCGCGCGCGAGGGTCTCGAGCGCGCCGCCGCCCTTGACGATGATCCCCCGCTTGGCAGCTCGGGAGATGCCGGCGACCACCGCGATGGGAACGGCCAGGATCAAGGGGCACGGTGTTGCGACCACGAGCACCGAGAGCAGCCGGATCGGGTCACCGCTGATCGCCCACGCAGCTCCGGCGAGCACGAGCGTGACCGGGATGAAGATCAGCGCGTACCGGTCCGCCAGACGGACCGCGGGTGCCTTCTGACGCTCGGCCTCCTCCACCAGCCGAACGATCCCCGCGTACGTGCTGTCCGCGGCGGTCGAGGTCGCGTGCAGATCGAAGCCCGCTCCCGCGTTCAGCGCTCCCGAGCGGACCAGATCACCCCGGGGCCGTTCGACCGGCCGGGACTCGCCGGTGAGCGCCGACTCGTCGAGGACCGCATCGCCCTCGAGCACGCCGTCGACCGGGACCACCTCTCCCGTCTTGACGAAGAGCAGGTCCCCCAACACGACCTGGCCGATCGGGCGCGTGCGCAACTCGCCGTCTTCGTAGCGGTGGACCAACTGCGGAGCGCGCTCCAACAGGGCGGAAAGCTCGCGGTGGGCACGCCGGTCCGCATAGGACTCGAGTGCCTGACCCGTCGACAACATCAAGGCGATCACCGCGCCGGCCAGGTATTCGCCGAGCCAGAGCGAAACGATGATCGCCAGGAGCGCGATGAAGTCGACGCTGGGCTCTCGCCTGGCGATCGAACGGACCACGTCTACGACGAGCGGGACCCCGCCGATCACGGTCGTGACGGCCCAAGCGAGCTTGGCGCCATCGTGCGCGCCGGCGATCCATATCCCCGCCCCGACCGTGATCCCGACGATCGAGCAGACCAGCCACACCCGATCCAGGTAGCGCGTGGCGTTCACGCGACCCTCCGCAACTCGCCGCGGAGATGCAGGGTGTTCGCCGTGCGCTCGGTCGCCATGAAGAGCTCGTACGTGAGGCGGTCCCCGTCCACCCGGTAGGTGCGCGAGAGCGCCGTCACCTCGAGGCCCGTCCGCGTCCGCCCCACGACACCATCGCGATCCGTCGAGAGATCGAGGGTCCCACCGTTGACGATGCCGTGGGCGATCTCGGTCAGCCCGATCGGGTCGGCGAGGCAGAGCTCGACCTCGCCGCGAGCGGGTCCGGGGCGGATGAAACCTCGCTCGAGATGGAGCGGCTCTCGGTCATCCGCGCTCCAGCTGGATCGCAGGTAGAGCAAGAAGGGATCCCCGACGTGCTCGACCACGACCTCCTCGTCATACGAGAACGGATCGATCGTCGGGTACTCGCCGCGACCCGATCCTCGCCACGTCCCCGGCAGGAACGACAGCGCGGTGAGGTCGGGATGGACATCGAGTTCCACGAGAACGAACGTACCACCCGGTTCCCGCGCGACCCGACGATCGCGCGATCAGGCGTCGCGGAGCCGTCGATCGATCGCGCGTTGCAGGTCCACGACGCTCATGAGCTCGTGTCCGAGCTCGGCCAGACGCCAGTGGAGCTCCGCGATGCGTCGTCCCGTAGCGATCGCGGAATCGTCGGAGACCGTAGGAGCGGCGACTCGAGCCGGAGCGGTCCCATCCTCGATGTGGGCAGGGCCTCGGGCGAGAACGAGGGTCGCGGGATCGCCCCGGAGCCGCGCCTGCAGGTCGCAGAGGTTCGAGAGCACCACCTGGTGGATCGGTACTGCGCTCGTGGCTCGAATCATCCCCGGTGCCTCCGTCGAGCGTGACCGCCTGTGACAGACCCGGATCATACGCCACTCCGATGGTGCCGGTCGATCCGCCTTCGGTCGCGACCTTCCCCGGGGGTGCTCGGTTCCAAAACCTCAGAGCCCTACGCGGCGCAGGTCCCGAGCGAGGGGTTTCTGCAGCCGCCCCGTTACGATTCCTCGCAGGTCATGCGACGGTTCTCCCTCGTACCTACGCTCTTCGCCGCCGCCTTGCTGACGCTGACCGCCTGTGACCACTTCGCGGCGGCACGCGCGACCGCATCGGCACAACCGCAGCTCACGCCGGCGCCCCCCACCGATCCCTGCCATCTGCAGCTCGACCCCGCGTCGACGATCAGGGTGGAGACGCTTCGCGCCGCGGACGGGAGCTGCGTGCCACCATCGAACCTCGTCGTCTACCGCTGCGACCCTTCTCTCGATCCGCCGGTCGCGGTTGCCGATGTGGCCGGCGTCCGCCGCCGGTTCCTCGGCGGCTCGTACGCGGTGCCCGTAGCCGCGCTCCCGACCGACGCCCTTCCGATCGGCATCGCTGAGATCGGCAGGATCTGGACCACGAGGGACAGCCGACAGCTCTACGTGGAGACCGGCGGGCGGACCGAACGCTGGCTGTCGCTCCCGGCCGACGGTGCGCTCTCGAACCCTCCGACGGCGTTCATGATCGGCGACTCGATCTTGGACGGCGGGCAAGCCGACATCGTGGCCCGTCTGGCGGATTGGAACGTCACCGTTGACGCGGTCGTCGGCCGCAGCTCCTCCGGCGGGATCACGCCGGCCGAATCGCTCCTCACGACTCCCGACGTGGTGGTCGTGGAGCTCGGGGTGAACGACGTCGACGCCGAGAGCTTCGCGGCGAACGCCCAGCGGATCCTTGCCGCCGTCGGGAGCGCGCATCTGGTGGTGTGGGTCACGGCGCACGGGCCGCAGCCAGTGACCGACCAGGTGAACCGCGCGATCGTCGCGATGATGGGGTCGATCCCCAACGGCACGATCCTCGACTGGGACCGGCTCGTCCCGCCCGAGCTCTTGGGGAGCGACGGTGTTCATCCGACCACCGGACAGGAGGGCCTCTTGGGGAGCTTCCTCGTGCCGTTCCTGCAGACGTGGCGTGACGCGGCGTCGGGTCGCGGTCCGACGCGGTGCGAAGGCGACGTCTCGAACGCGGTACATCGATGAGCGCGGCGATCGGTCTGCCGACGCGTCGCATCGGCTCCCTCGAGGTGTAGACGGGCTGAGCGACCGCTCTCGCAGGGCACGTTCGCTCGTCTGGAGGCGCTCGAGCGGTTCGCTGCCGAACGTGATCACTCCATCCTCGGGCTTGCGTTCGGCTGGCTGTCGCGTATCCGCCTGTGGCGTCGGTGATCGCCGGTGCGACGACGCCCGAACAGGTCCGGGCGAACGCGGCCGCCGCCGACTAGACCCTCACCGCTGCCCAGGTCGAGGAAGTCGTCGGCCTGCCGAGAGCAACGCTCGGAGGTCACGCACGGCGATCGTCGCCGGGTTGGTTCGACCCACCGCGACGGCGACGGGAGAAGTGGATCCTCTGACGGAGCGCGGCCTGTGATCGTCGCTCGGTAGCGGCATGACTCAGTCGCTCTCTCGTGCGTTCTGACTCCACACCCGTGCCGTAGCGATGATCCCAGCACACCATGCCTTGCACCGTTGGTGATTCGCTGGGGTAGTAGGCGGGGCGCCTCAGACCACGCTCGAGGCACACCGGACAATCGTCCCCTAACCTCATGCAACTCCCTCCCCTGATCGGGGTGTACCCGGGACGCGACCGAGCGAACCCTGGTCCGTCCGTCGATCGAGACGCCTCAGACGATGATGACGACCTTTCCTCGAGAGTGTCCTTCTTCCAGATACCGGATGGCGTCAGCGGCGTCGCTCAGCTGGTAGGTCCGGTCGATAACCGGCGTGACCTTGCCGGCCTCGATGAGCTCCCGGAGGGCGACGAGGTCCTCCTGCTTCACCTTCGAGTTCAGCCCGCGAAGCCGCTGACCCACGAACAGGGACACCAGGGGCGCCCGGAGCACCCCGCGGAAGAAACCACCGGTCCAACGTCCACCTCCGTCGCCACCCACGATCACGAGGGTGCCCTTCGGGGTGAGAGCGCGGCGCAGTCGTGACAACGAACGACGGCCCGCGGTGTCGATGATCACGTCCCAGTGCCGAGCGCCATCCGCGAAGTCCTCGCGCGTGTAGTCGATCACTTCGTCCGCGCCGATCGACCGGGCCAGGTCCATCTTCGACGTGCTGCAGACACCGGTGACCTTCGCTCCGGACGCCTTCGCGATCTGCACGGCGAGCGACCCCACGCCTCCGGCCGCGCCGATGACCAGCACGTTCTGCCCCGGCTGCACCTTCGCCTCGTCTCGTACGGCCCGCAGGGCGGTACTGCCGGAGATCGGAACCGCGGCCGCGTGCTCGAAGGTGAGGTTCGCCGGCTTCGAGATCAGCTTGTCGGCTCGCGCGACCACCAGTTCGGCGAACGAGCCCTCCGCGGTGCCCATCACCTCGTCGCCGGGTTGGAAGCCAGCCACGTTCGCGCCGACGGCCTCGACCGTTCCCGCAACGTCCCAGCCGCGGACAGCTACCCTCGGTCGACGGAACCCGACCGCGAGGCGAGCCATGTACGGCATCCCGGTCATCAGGTGCCACACGTCCGGGCCACAGCCGGCCGCGTGCACGCGAACGAGCACATCGCTCTCGCCGACCACGGGTGCCTCGATGTCTCGGAACTCGAGCACGTCGGCCGAGCCGTACGTGTCCTGAACGATCGCTTTCATGGGCCCACCCGCAGGTCGGGGTACCTGGATACAGCCGGCGCTCCCTGGGTCAGATCTTGGGTCGATCCGCTGCGACGTACGCGACCGCTCGAGGAGCACCAGATAACGAGCCAGCGTCGGCTTCCAGCGGAACCCTACAGCCCGAACGAGAGATCCGACCGATTGGGTCAACGAATCATTAGCTCTGCTAATGTCTTCGGATGAGCCGTCCCCTCCTGCCCGATCTCTTCGCCAACAGGACGAGTTTTCTCCTGATCAGCCTGGGCCGGGCCACCCGGCGTCTGGTCGATGACCGCCTCGGACGATTGGACATCCGCCTCCGTCACTACACGGTCCTCAAAGCGCTCTCCAAAGGTTCGTCACGATCGCAGCAGGAACTGAGTGACTTCCTACAGATCGACGTCGCCACGATGGTGGCGACGGTCGACGACCTTGACGCGAAGGGTTTGGTCGAGCGTCGGCGCGACCCGGCCGATCGACGTCGCCATTCACTCGTCATCACGCGCCGAGGCACTGGGTTGCTCGGGCGGGCAGATCGGGTCCTTGACGCGGTGGAGGTCGATGTCGCAAAAGACCTGACTGCCGACCAAAGGGAAGGCCTACGCGAGGCTCTGGCCGCAGCGGCCGGAGGCCCTCACCTTTCGGATCTGATGATAGGGATGAAGGAGCGGTCGGGAGAACCTCCACCGGTCGAGCACGCCTCATGACACGGTTCGACACGAAGATAAGAGTCGTACTACGCGGCGACCTGCCCACCTGGCAGAAACTCAACGCTGGGGCGTTCCTCGTGAGCGGGATCGCCGCCACAACATTCGTCGATGAGCTCTTCTCGACGGGACACGACGAGGCCAACCGAGCCGCTTTCAAACTCGCCGATCCCGACGACTTCTCTCTCGTAGGTCTCGCGTTTCGCACGAACGCCAACGTGGCGAACAAGATCACGAAGGGGCTACGTCTCTACGAGCGAGAACGCGCTTGGTCCGTGCGATCACCGATCGGAGTCCGCGAGCGTCTCGTCAGGTGGCCGTTGTCGTTCCAGACGCTTGCGTCGAGCGCCACACGGAGAGTCCACCGCCTTCGTAATCGAGATGGAACCCGGCGCCGCGAAGCATCGGTTCGAAACGCAGCCGAGCCGGGTCTGCGAGAAGGACGGTCGCGACGTGATGCTCATCCATCCACTGGAGGAAGGTTCCCGAGGATGGCGTCGGCCTTTCCATGCCGGCCCACATCTCATCGTTCACGACGTTCCCCCGAGGAACTCGTCCGATGTAGCCCATAGCGAGACGGAACGAGTACCCGGCCGAGAGTTGCCAGAGAAGCTCACCTTCGTGGGAATCGCTCAACGGGTACACGATCTCATCCGGCGCGAGTACGGATCGGTACGTGCCTGAGGTGAAGAAGGCAGGGATCCTACGAGCTTCAGCGCCTCCGGATGACCACGCGCTGGGCAGCAGCATCACGACGGTCGCGACTGCGAGACCCCACCGCAGCCAGCTGCGGCGCGGCGAGCGAGCCAGCCAAAGGGCAACGATCACCGCAAGGGCCAGTGCGCCGAAGACGGCGAAGCGCGCCGGAAGCGCCGCTCCCAGCAAAGGAACGTGCTGCAGGAGAGTGCCAGGCAGCGGAACGGTCGACATGCCGGCGACATGGAGCACAGGCCCCATCGCCAAGACGAAGCTCAAGGCGAGGAAGCCGAGGAGCAACCATGTCTCCTTCCTCCGTGCCTGTGTAACCGCGAACCAGACAAGGATCGCGACGGCGCACACGCCCAGGTAACCGCCGTCCTCCGTGGGGGTTACCGCGAACCGCGACGTCAGGCCGCCGAGGGCTGCGCCACCGATCCAGATCCCCCGTCGCGGGATCACGAGACTCAGCAGGTCGATCGACCAGCCCCCCCACGGGGGAGGCCCATTCATCGAGCCGTCCGCGCCGAGGAGGGCCGCAACGAGAAAGGGCAACAGGATCACAGCCGCGATCGCGCCAGATAGCAGCGAGAGCCGGGCCGTTTCCTTGATCCGAGGTCGGTAGTCGCCGCCGAACGCGATGGCGCCGAGGAAAGCGGCCGTCGCGAAGAGGACCGTCGTTGCAAAGAGTTCGGTAAAGACGGTGAACAGACCGACGAGCACAAGAGCGAGCCACCCGACGAACGCCAACGAACCGAGGGACCCTTCCACATGACGGATCGCCAGGTACACGCCGAGCGGTATCAGGAAGACGAGAACGAGGTTGAGGTGACCGTGCATCTGTCCGGTCATGTAGGCGGAGAAGCCGAACAGCGCGCCGCCCACGATGGAGGCGACGTACCGACGGGTCAGGCGGTAGCACAGCAGGTAGGCAGCCCAGGCGGCGAGAGCTGGGGCAAGGATCATCAGTACGTTGTAGGAGGCCAGGGAACCGAACACTTGAGTCACCGGCCACATCACGAGCCCAGGGCCTGGCATGTAGGTGACCCAGGTGAGGTCGGTCCCCTCGGGAGCGAGGATGCGATCGGTCCTCAACGGCACGTGCCCGTGCGCAAGCTCCCAGGGAGTAAGGCCCAATGCCCATTCATCGAAGATCGGGTCGCCCGCCGAGGCGTTGCCTACGTAACGCTCCTGGTGACCTCCAACGATCGGCGAACCGAACAATGCGAAGGACGCAACCAGGAACAGGGAGAACGCAGCAAGTCCCATCCACACGGGGCGAACCTGAGGGCCTTGGGAGGACTCGTCCTCCGGGTCGCTGCCAAGCGCGACCCGAGGATCCTTCGCCGATAGGAGGACCGACATCCGCAGAGGATAGACGAGTGTGGGTCGAGCCCTCGCAACCCGCCCGAGCCTGCCGGCCTAGGCGTTCGAACGGGAAGTTCTAGGAGCCGCCGAAGGACCGAACCCGACGCGCACGGAGACGGCCTCGAACGCCTGCGGATGGGCCCTCTCGCGGATCCTTTGCGGACTCCTGGGGGCCACGCAGCGGTGGTCCCGCTGGAATCACGCAGCTGACCTGCACGCTTTCTGTGGGGCGGGCAGGACTTGAACCTGCGACCGGAGGATTATGAGTCCCCTGCTCTGACCGACTGAGCTACCGCCCCGTACGTCAGAGCATAGGCACCTCACCGAACGGCTGCGCTTCGATGGGGGACCGAAACACTTGGCGGCTCAGAACCCCTGTTCGTACTCGGCGTCCGTGACGGGCTCGCCCCACTCGGGAGTTCCCGCGCCGTTCACGGCAACGTGCACGAGCGGAGAATCCGGACCTCCACCGTGGAAATGCCATTCGTCCGGGCCGACACGGATCACGTCACCCGGCTCGAGCGTGTGCCCGCGCTCCCCCCGTGTCCGTACCCGCCCACGACCGGTCACGCAGTAGAGGAACTGTCCCCCGGGGTGGCGGTGCCAATGGGTGTGTGCGCCCGGCGAGAAGTGGACCACCCCGATGTTGGTCGCATCGGATGCCGTGATGGTGCCTCGCAGCCAAACCTCACCGGTGAACCTCCCGGCATCACCACGCTCGAAGACCCCGTTCGTCGCCCGCGCCACGTCCACGATCCACAACCCTATCGATGATGGGCCGATCGGGAGCAGGGCAAGGGCCAGGCGCTCCGTCCCGCTACGATGCATCACAGACGAACCTCGGAGGCTCTTGCATGACCGAGTACCGGATCGAGACCGACCCTTTCGGCCCCATCGAGGTCGACGCGAGCCGGTACTGGGGGGCGCAGACCCAACGCTCGCTCCAACACTTCTCGATCGGCTGGCCCGACGCGGACCGGATGCCCCGTGAGGTGATCCACGCGATGGGGATCCTCAAGGAGGCTGCCGCGCAGGTCAACATGGAGCTCGGCCTCCTCGATCCGGCGCTGGGCGGCGCGATCGTCTCGGCGGCAGAGGAGGTGGCGACGGGATCCCTCGACGACCATTTCCCGCTCTACGTCTGGCAGACGGGCTCGGGGACGCAGACCAACATGAACGCGAACGAGGTCATCGCGAACCGCGCGATCGAGCTCATGGGCGGCGCGCTCGGCTCGAAGACGCCCATCCATCCGAACGATCACGTCAACATGTCGCAGTCATCGAATGACACCTTCCCCACGGCGATGCACATCGCCGGAGCGACCGCGATCGTCGAGCGGCTGCTGCCGAACGTTCGCGCGCTCCGCGACGCGCTCGATGCGAAGGCACGCTCGTTCGCCGACATCGTGAAGATCGGACGAACGCACCTGCAAGATGCCGTCCCGCTCACGCTCGGTCAGGAGTTCTCGGGATACGCGGCCCAACTCGATGCGGACATCGCACGGATCGAGTCCGCCCTTCCCGGTCTCTACGAGCTCGCGATCGGCGGCACGGCGGTCGGAACCGGACTCAACGCTCCCGACGGGTTCGGGGAGCGGTGCGCCACGAAGATCGCGGCCATCACGGGCCTGCCTTTCGTCCAGGCCCCGAACCTGTTCGCGGCGCTGGCCGCGCACGACGGGGTGGTCTTCATGAGCGGCGCACTTGCGACCCTCGCCGCGTCGTTGATGAAGATCGCGAACGACATCCGGTGGCTCGGTTCCGGGCCGCGAGCGGGGATCGGCGAGCTCCGCCTCCCCGAGAACGAGCCGGGCTCCTCCATTATGCCCGGCAAGGTCAACCCGACGCAGTCGGAAGCCATGACGATGGTCGCCACGCAGGTGATGGGGAACGACACGACCATCACGATCGCCGGGTCACAAGGCAACTTCGAGCTCAACGTCTTCAACCCGGTGATGATCAAGAACCTCCTGCACTCCACGGTCTTGATGGGCGACGTGTGCCGGAGCTTCCGGGAGTTCTGCGTCGAAGGCCTCGAGGCCGACCGGTCTCGGATCGAGGACCTGGTGCACCGTTCGCTCATGCTCGTGACACCGCTCACGGCGAAGATCGGCTATGACAAGGCGGCCGAGATCGCGAAGAAGGCACACCACGACGGAACGACCCTGAAGGAGGCGGCGCTCGCACTCGGCTACCTGACGGAGGCCGGATACGATGAGGCCGTCGTCCCCGAGAAGATGGTGTAGCGATGAGCGAGCCCCGGATCCCGTGGACACACCAGCCCACCGGCCGCACCGATGCGCGGGACCGTCGAGCGCGGTCGTCGGAGCGCCTGGCGCTTCTCGCGGATGCGCCGCTCTTCGAAGGTCTCGCCAAGACCCAGCTCCGGAGGATCGCCAAGGTGAGCGGGGCACGAACGATCCACCCCGGCGAGGAGCTGGTGAAGGAAGGAGTCCCAGGGCGGGTCTTCTACATCGTCGTTGAGGGTCGAGCCAAGATCGTTCGGCGCGGGAGAACGGTCGCGCACGTCGGTCCCGGAGATTCCTTCGGCGAGATGGCCATCCTGACGACCGCCCTACGCTCGGCGAGCGTCGTAGCCGAAACCCCCATGGAGGTCCTCACCCTGTCCGGCCCCCACCTGCGGACGATCCTGTTGGAGCAGCCGAGGATCGCCGTTCGACTCCTGGACACGCTGGCCACCCGGCTCGCGGATCTGGACCAACGCTTCACCTCCTGACCTCCCTCAGACGAGGGTCACGATGAGCGGGGCGTGATCGGAGGGCTTGCCCTCGCCGTAGGTGGGCTTGCGTTCGTCGCGGTCGACCATGACGGACTCGAGCCGGTCGGCGACGGGCGCGGTCCCGAGGGCGAGGTCGATCCGCAACCCCCATCCCTTGTGGAACGCCCCGGCGGTGTAGTCCCAGAACGTGAACGGGCCGGGCACGTCGCCGGCGGCCGCGCGCCCCAGATCCGTGAGACCCCAGGCCTCCATCGAACGCACGGCGGCGCGTTCCGGATCGCTGGCAAGGACCGAGCCACGCCAGAGCACCGGGTCCCACACATCGCGATCGTCCGGCGCGATGTTGAAGTCCCCGCAGATCACCAGCGGGTCCGCCGGATCGAAGGTCGCCGCCACCCACGCACGGAAGGCCTCGAGCCACGCGAGCTTCGTCTCGTACGCGGGCGCGCCGATCGCCTGGCCGTTCACCACGTAGACGCAGACCACCCGGAGGTCGCCGGTCTGTGCCGAGACGACCCGAGATTGCCCGGGGATCGGATCGCCATCGAACCCGTACCGGACGTCCTTGAGGCCCACCCGAGACAGGATCGCGACCCCGTTGTACGCCCGTTGACCGAACATCGCACACTCGTAGCCCGCGGCGACGAGCTCCATCGTCGGGAACAGCTGATCCTCGACCTTGGTCTCCTGCAGGCACACGACGTCCGGCTCGTGGCGCTTGACCATGGCCAGCACACGAGGGAGCCGCTGCTTGATCGAATTGACGTTCCAGGTCACGAGGCGCACGAGCAGCCAGCTTAGCCCTCCCGGACGACGCGATCGGCGATCGCTCCGGCTTCGCGGATGCGATCGGGGATGCCGATCCCGCGATAGGCGCCGCCAGCGACGTAAAGGCCGGCCGGGAGAGCTGCGTCGATCGCAGCGACGCGGTCGAGATGGCCAACCGCGTACTGCGGCATCGACCCCGGCCAGCGAACGAGCATGGCGTGCTCGGGTGCGGCCGACAGCCGGTACACGGCCGCGAGCGCCTCCTGCGCGGACGAAAGGATGTCCTCGTCGGGGCGATCGAGCTCGTGCTCGAGGCCCGCTCCCCCGACGAACGCCCGAAGCACCGCTCGGGACCCGAACGCCTGCCGCGGCCACTTCTTCGAGACCGCGGTCGCCGCGGTGATCGGCAGCATCCCTCGAGGTGTCACGAACCCCGATGCCTCCGGAAGGAAACGGTTCGTCCCTTTCGGATAGACGAAGATCGCGATCGCGGTCGATGCAGCATGGATCGCTCGGATGAGCTCAGACGCCTCCGGTGCCAGGTCGACCAGGAGGTCGGCCGATACGGCGGCCGGCGTGGCGAGGACGACCGCGTCCGCCGGGAGGTCGTCGCCCTCGGTGGTCATGACGCGGAAGGGGCCATGTTCGTCACGTCCGAGCTTGACGACGGTGGACCCCAAACGGAGCCGGGCGGGCTCGATGGCCTCGGCGAGGGCGTCGGAGAGACGACGCAGGCCGCCGCGGATCGTCGCGAAGGGGGTTGCCGGGCCGGCGGGG
>JALYLP010000237.1 GCA_030774195.1 Actinomycetota bacterium
CCGCGGACCAACCCATCGACCTCCATCGGCGGCTGAGCCTACCCGGTGCCGTCCGGACGCCGGTCCGGGATGCGGGCTCCCGACCGTACGGATCAGCGCGCCGAGAGCAGCATCGTCAGGCGGCGCACCGTCCCGAGGTGGCGGATCAGCCCTCGGACGCGTATCCGCTTCCTGAGGAGATCCCCGATCAGCGCGCGCCCATCGCGGCTGAGGGCATCGGGCAGACCGAAGCGGAGCGGCGCGCCCGCGAGCTCGAGGAGCTTGATCGAGGACGCACTGACGACCACGCGGGCGTTCGGGTCGTGTCCGTCCACGACAGCGATCCCCCCTTCCGACGGTCGGATCGAGACCGCGACGCCGGCATCGAGCGCTTCGATCGTGACGACGTCCCCTCGCTCGAGGCGACGGGTCGGGTCGCGGCGGAGGTTCTGCCGCACGAGGCCGTCGATCAGCTCCGTGATCCCGGCGGACTCCCCGACCGGACCAGGCCCGTCGCTCACGGCGCGAGCAGGACCTTGGTCGCCAGTCGCCGGTCGAAGAGCTCGTACCCGCGGGCCGCTTCCTCCAGCGACAGTCGATGGCTGACGATCGGCGAAGGGTCGAGTCGGCCTTCGGCGAGCAGGGCCATCGTGCGCTGCCAGTACGTATGGGTGGGGCACAGTCCCGCGAAACGCACCTCGAGTGCTCGTGCCCAATAGACGCCGAGCTGGAGCTCCGTGACCTCGCCCGCATACATGCCCACGACGACGACTCGCCCCCCGCGTCGCACGATGTCGACCGACGTCTCGTAGGCGGCAGGCGTGCCGACCGCCTCGATCACGACGTCGTCTCCCCGATCCTGCGTGGCCCGAGCGAGGACCATCTGCGGGTTGACGCGAGCCCCGTCGACGGGGATCGCGCCGGCCGCCTCGGCCACCGCAAGGCGGGCGGCATCGACGTCGATGCCGAACACGGTCCTCGCGCCGAGCGCGAACAGCGCCTGCACCGTGCAGTACCCGACGGGACCCAGCCCCACGACGGCCGCGGTCTCTTCCGGTGTAACCGCGGCGAGGCTCGCCGCGTACATACCGGTCGTAAGGACGTCCCCGACGAAGAGCGCGCGTTCGTCGTCCACCGCGTCGGGGATCGGCAGCAGGTTGGTCTCGGCGAAGGGCACGCGGACGCGTTCGGCCTGTGCCCCCGGAAGGTTCCCGCCGAACGGCCCGGCGCCCAGGATCGCGTGCTCCTCGCAGAGGGCCGTTTCCCCGCGCCGACAGAACCAGCAGGACCCGCACGCGATGTGGAAGGACACCACGACGCGGTCGCCGGGACGGACGTGGGTCACGTCGTCGCCGATCGACTCCACCACGCCGACGGCCTCGTGGCCGAGGACGGCGCCCGGCTCGATCGGCGCCTTGCCGTGCAGGAAGTGGAGGTCGGATCCGCAGATGGCCGTCCTCGTCACCCGAACGATCGCGTCGGTCGGACGTTCGATCACCGGCGCCGCGACGTCGGTGACCTCCACCCGACCTCGATCGGCGAACACGACCGCCCGCATGCTAAGCCTCATCAGGGAACACGGTCTCCACCTCACCGGTGAGGCGCACGAGCTCGTTCGCGGCTCGCACGTATCGCACGATCGTCGGGAGGTCTCCGCGGACCTTCAGCTTGCCTTGCATCATCCCCTTGATGGGGTCGAGCTCACCGAGCAGGATGTCCTTCCATCGCGTGTACGGGGCGCTGAGGACGTACGCGGCCCGCTGGCCCGAGCCACGGTCGACGACCCCGCCGCCACGGCACGTGCCGTGCCACAGGTCCAGGTACCCCCACACGTCGTTCGGAACATGGATGTCCGGCTCGGCCTGGACGAGGAACGCGATATCGCCCTCCCAGTCCGCGGCGGCCGCCCGGTACTCCTCCGATCGGTTGATCGACGCGATGAAAGCCTGGAACCACGCATCGGTCGGGAACGTCGGCACGTTCGGCACTCCTCGGTCGCGAGGTCACAGGATACGGGCGGCGTTCACCGGGTGCTGAAGATGATCACGATGCCAATCACGTTGAACGCGACGTGTGCCGCGATGTCCGCCACGAGGTTCCCGCGACGTTCGTAGATCAAAGCGAGGCCGATCCCGGTGAACACCATCAGCGTCTGGAGGAACACGACGTCGCGCCACGGCGCGCCGAGGACGTGGGACGCACCGAACAGCACGCCCGAGACCACCGCGCCCACGAGCACCCCATGCCGGTCGCGGAGGCTCCGGTAGAAGATCCCGCGGTAGAACAGCTCCTCGGTGACGGGGGCGAGCACCAGGGCCAGGAACGCCGTGAGGATCTTCGCGTTGATCGAGAGGCCCCCGGGGATCTGCTCCGGAGGCGTCACGTCCCCACCGAACAGCCGCCGGAAGAGCGCGAGCAGGGGTACGGCGACGACGACCGCGACGAAGAAGTACAGCAGGGCCCCCGCGCCGAAACCCACCGCGGCGTCGCGCACGCCCTTGCCACCGAACGTGAGCCCCACCCGGCGGCGCCAGTCCCTTGCCCTCCAGGTGAGCCACACGAGCATCGCTCCGAGGAACGCGACGTCGGCGGCAACCGTCGCCACGATCTGCGGCAGCCCTTCGATCGGTTCGCCCGATCCCACGCCCATCACCAACAGCACGATCGTCCCGACGACCACCTGTGCGATCACGAGGTTGCCCACGAAGAAGACGGCGATGGCTTGCCACGGACCCCACCGGACCGCCGGGAGATCGCGTGGTCCATGAGCCGGCGCCCCCGGGGGCGGCGGGGGGAGCTCCGGGATCAACGGAGCTCCGCCGGGTCCGGGATCACGACCGGATCGCCGCCGCGACGGATCTCGGCGCCCAGCGACACCAGCTTGTGCTCGAAGTCCTCGTATCCGCGATCGATGTGGTGGACGTTGGCGACCTCGGTGATGCCGTCGGCGACGAGCGCAGCGATCACGAGCGCTGCGCCGGCACGGATGTCCGGCGCGCGAACGGGCGCGGCGGACAACCGTGGGACCCCTCGGATCACCGCGTGATGTCCCTCCGGGCTGATGTCCGCTCCCATCCGCTGGAGCTCTCCGATGTAGGTGAACCGACCCTCGAAGACGTTCTCCGTCGCGATGCTCGTGCCGTCCGCGACGGCGAGCATCCCGAGGAGGATGGGTTGGAAATCGGTGGCGATCCCCGGGTACGGGAGCGTGACGAAGTCGAGGGCGCGTGGCTGTCCGTGCTGCCGGACCCGGAGCCCCTCGCCTTCCCCGCGGGTGACCTCGGCGCCCGCGTCCTCCAGCTTCGTGAGGAACAGGTCCAGATGCTCGGATCGAGCGTTCTCGATCGTGACGTCGCCCTGGGTCGCAACGGCCGCCGCCGCCCACGTCCCCGCTTCGATCCGATCGGGGACGGCATCGTGATCTGCCGGATGAAGCTCGGCCACGCCGTCGATCGTGATGGTGCTGCTGCCGGCGCCCCACACCTGGGCGCCCATCGACACCAGGAACGCGGCCAGATCGGCGATCTCGGGCTCGCGCGCCGCGTTATCGATCACGGTGGTGCCGCGCGCGAGCACCCCCGCGAGCAGGAGGTTCTCGGTGGCGGTGACGCTCGGGTAGTCGAGCGTGATCGATGCGCCGTGCAGCGACCGCGCCTCGGCCACCAGGAAACCGTGCTCGGAACGCACGGTCGCCCCCATCCGCTCCAGCCCGCGGACGTGCAGCTCGACCGGCCGGGCCCCGATCTCGTCTCCGCCGGGGAGCGAGACCCGTGCCCTTCCGGTGCGCGCGAGGAGCGGCCCGAGGACGACGATCGACGCGCGGATCTGCCCCACAAGGTCGTGCGGCGCCTCGAACGCCGTCACCTCGGTCGCGTCGAGCACCGCCGTACCGTCGCGCAGGTCGACCGCCACGCCGAAGTGCGCCAGCAGGTCCGCCATGACGGCGCAGTCGCGGATCCGCGGCACGTTGCGCACCACGCTGCGCCCGGGCGCCAGCAGGGCTGCGGCCATAAGCTTGAGCGCGGAGTTCTTGGCGCCGGATACCCGGACGGATCCCTCGAGGCGCGCACCACCCGTGACGAAAAGCCGGTCCATCGTCCGATGGTAGGTCAATGGGCCGGCCGGTTCTCCTACCCGGCGACGACGATGCGGGCCTCGGCCTTCGCCACCTCGGCAGCCGCGAGCTCGTCGTCGGCGGCCGCTCGCGCCTGCGCCTCTTCGAGGCGCGCACGAG
>JALYLP010000238.1 GCA_030774195.1 Actinomycetota bacterium
CCCGAAGGGGCAGTTACGCGCCCCGACCGGACTTAACCAGTGCGGCTCATCGTTGCCGGGAACGTCTCGTCGATCACCCGGATCAGCTCGTCGCTTACCGCTGCCCCTTCTCGGGCGATCGCGCCTGCACGAGTCTCGATCGACCAGTAGAAGGTGTTCGCCGGTTGTTCCCAGGAAGAAACGTAGACGATCCTGCTGGATCCTCGCCTCCGGGCGAAGCCGATGGCGTGAGGGTCGGCCGGCCAATGGTCGACCACGCGTACCCTGGATCCGACCTCGACCTGCGCAACACGGTCGACCAGCTCTCGGATCTCGCGGGACTTGTTCGCGGCTTTCGCAGTCATCTCTTCACCCACCGGGAGTCGAGCAGGAGCTTCCGCACACGCGGATCCCCACTATCGAACGCTTCCTGGAGTGTACGGCTGAGGTACTCACCGGGGAACGAGCGTCGAACGCGCAACCGGAACCGAGAGATGAACTCGCCGACGAGGCGTTCGGGGAGTCTCCGTGTCATCGCTGGCCCTTACCGTGATGTAGGTCACAGCGCGTGAGCGGTAGTCCCCGACGTCTCCTCAGGCGCTGCTCTTGCCGGGAAGGAGGCCCTAAACATGACCGAGATCGGACGTCCGTATGACCCTGACGATCCTGACGAGACGCGCACGTTCACCACGATGATGAAGACGAACGACCTGCTCCCCTTCGTCGATACGAGTGGAGGCGTCCAGCTCGCGGATCGCGAGGGCGTGTTCGCGCACTCGTTCAGGTGCCACCGGTGCTGCACTTCGTGCTCTTCTCGTGGTCGGCTACGCGGCACTCGCCGGACACCATCGTGTGCCCAGAATGCGGCCTCTGACATGAACCGACGTTCGGGCGTCAGAGCACCGATCGGCCGAGGTGCTGCAGCTTCTCGGGGTTGGCGACCGCGTGGATCGTCTGGACCTGATCGTCGGCGATGTTCAGGGCGACCACGGCGATCGCTCGACCGTCACGGTCCTCGAACACGCACCCCGGCTCCCCGTTGATCTCGACCTCGCGCATCCCGAGTGACGCGGACCCCGTCACGACGTTGACACTTGCCTGAGTCGAAGAGCTTGGGAATCATGGTCGCTCGCATAGCCCGAAGGAGGCTGATCGTGAGCGAGAAGAAACGCACCTACCGCCAGTTCACGCCGGAGCAGAAGGCCGAGATCGTGATCGCCGGGATCCGTGCGGATCGTTCGGTCCGTGACGTGTGCCGCGAGCACGAGATCTCCGAAGCTCTCTACTACGACTGGCGCGACCGGATGTTCGAAGGCGGCAGAGCGGCCCTCGCGAACCCCCGGTCGCGGACCCCTGAGGCCGCCGAGGTCAAGGAACTGAAGAAGAAGGTCTCCTCTCTCGAGCGGGCACTCGGGCGCAAGACCTACGAGCTGGAGGTCGCGGGGGAAGCATCGCGGGGCTGGGAGTGAACCGACGCGTGGCCCGGTCCCGCGACCTCGTGGCCACCGGGCATCGTCCGGCCATGGTGGCACGCGTCATGCAGATCTCCCGTCAGTCGATCTACCGCACACCTGTCCGACGACCCCCCGGTGCGGGTCCGGGCCGGGTTGGTCGTGACGACGCGGCGATCGTCGAGGTCGCCAAGACCAACCCGACCGACGGCACCCGGATGGTCGCAGCCCTGGCCTCCCGTGAACTCGGGGCCCCGGTGAACCGGAAGCGCGCCCAGCGCGTGATGCGCACACACAACCTGCTCCAACGCTCGCGCAACAGCGACCGACGCCGACGACCCGGCTACTTCCAGGTCCGCCGTCCCGATGAGTTGTGGCACATGGACATGACGAAGGTCTGGACCGCGCAGGCGGGCTGGGTCTACCTGCACGCGATCGTTGACTGCTGCACGCGCGAGATCGCCGGGTGGTCACTGGATCTGCGTTGTCGCGACGACGAGGCGATCGCTGCGGTAGAGGCCGCCATGATCGCGCGAGGAGTGGCACCTGGTGTGCTCACGCTTGGCACCGACAACGGCTCGCAGTTCACGTCGAGGGACTTCCGCAAGCACCTGTCGGCTCGTGGGATCACGCACCGCCGCGGCGGTTACCGCGACCCCGAGTCGCAGGCCTTCATCGAGAGTTGGTTCGGGCAGTTCAAGAAGCGCTGCGCCTGGCGAGCCGAGTGGGAGAGCATCGAGCAAGCGAGGAGGGAGATCGGGACCTACATCGACAGCTATCACGCACGACCGCACTCGGGGCTTGCCTACCGCAGTCCGGCGGAGGTCGCCGGCACGTGGGGAGACCCGACCGTCCTACAGACTCGAGCGACCTGAAGTGACAACGGGAAAGGGGTCCACGTCAGAA
>JALYLP010000239.1 GCA_030774195.1 Actinomycetota bacterium
TTTGCGTCTTCTCCCTCAGGGAACTTCCCGAGGAGCTGAAGACCGCCGGGACGCTCCTTGCCCTCGACGCCGTCTGGCGGAAGGTCGCGCGAGGCGATCGACCGCGCGTGGTGGTGGTCGACGAAGCCTGGTGGCTCCTTGGCGCGGGCCGCGACGCCGGTGCGCGGTTCCTGCAGCGCCTCGCGAAGTCGGCGCGGAAGCACTGGTGCGGCCTCACCACGATCACCCAGGACGTGACCGACGTCCTCTCAACCGAGCTCGGACAGGCAGTCGTGACGAACGCCGCGCACCAGGTCCTTCTCGGGCAGTCGCCGCAGGCGATGGAGACCCTCGGTCGGGCCTTCAACCTGTCGGCGGGCGAACAGAGCTACCTGCTCACGTGCGACCGGGGGCAGGGGATCCTCGCGGTCGGAACCGAGCGGGCGGCGCTGGACGTCGTGGCTTCCGAGGCGGAGCACCAGCTCGCCACTTCCGATCCGGCCGAGATCGCGGCGCTCGGGGAGGACGAGCGCTGATGCTCCGGAAGCTCGCCGCGGGGGTCGGGGCGACCCTGCTCGTCCCCGTCCTGGTCCTGGGGGCGGCCATCGGGAGCCTCAGCGGTGGGAGCGCGAGCGGCGCTCCGGTCACTGCAACCGCGTTCTGCAGTCACGGACCGACCGGTTCGCCCGCACCCTCAGAGACCCCTGTATCGGCCGCAACGAAGCGCGGTCACACGCGGCCCTGCCAGGACGGCGAGCTCGAGGCGATGGTGTTGTCGAACCCTCGGATCGAGCTCTCGTCGCTCGCGGCGGGCGACGTGGCCGCCGGCCGGATCGATCCTCGCGTCCTTGAGGTGCTGCTGGTCCTCGCGGAGCGGTTCGACCTCGGCTCGGTGGGTCCGCTGATCAGTGGGCACTCGTACTTCGTCGCCGGGACGACGACGCCCTCGAACCACTCGTTCGGTCGAGCCGTCGACATCTCCGTCATCGACGGACAGGCCGTCTCGATCTACAACCCGGCGGCTCGCGACGCGATGGAACTGGTCCTCACTCTCCCGCCGCCGCTCCTTCCCGACGAGCTTGGAGGTCCGTGGCCCATGTATCACGCGGGCGTACGGACCTTCACCCAGGACCACCACGACCACGTTCACATCGGGTGGGACGGGTGATGGCAGCTCGAGGTCTCGTGAAGCTCCGCGGCGTGTTGCGGTTCCTGCTCGATCCCTTCGGCGTCATGCGCGATGCGCTACATGCCCTGAAGGAGTTCGCCCTCGAGCGCATCGCGTGGATCGCGCTCGGGGTCGGGATCACGATCGTGTTGATCGTTGCCTGGCGGATGCTCCTTGCGTGGCGCGGTCGCCGCCTTCGGGAAGGCGCTCGCCGGGTCCGCGTCCTTCCTCCGCCGGAGGTCGATCCGGAGCAGGCGCGGCTGTTGTGGATGAGCCTGCACGCCCTGCTGCGACCGTGGTGGAAGCGGTTCATCTTCGGTCAGCCACACGTCGGGTTCGAGATCGTCGGGCGGCCAGAGGAGATCGACATCGCGCTGTGGGTGCCGCACGACGTGCCGCCTGGCCTGGTGGAGCGGGCGGTGGAGGCTGCGTTTCCCGGGGCACGGACCGAGATCACCGAGACGGACCCGCTCGGCGCCGGGGCGCAGCACGCCGGCCATCTGGAGGCCTGCGAGCTTGGATTCGCGGAGCCTGCGTGGTTCCCCTTCGGCGGAGGAGCGGGCGACGAGTCTCTGGGAGTCGCGCTCGCGGCGCTGACCGGTCTCGACGAGGGCGAGAGCGCCCTCGTACAGGTGCTCGCGCGGCCCCTCACGTCCCGGGCGCGGCACCGGCTTCTCCGCGCGGCGCGAGTCCTTCGAGCGGGAGGAAGACCGGGCCGGGGCTCGTGGCGCGTCGGGCGGAAATCGTCGAGCGGCCGGCCGGCGCCGGATCCCACGGTCGAGGGGGACGTGCGCGCGATCCTGTCGAAGGCGGCGTCGCCGCTGTGGGCCTGCACGATCCGGGTCGCCGTTCGGTCACCTGATCGCGAGCAGGCGCGGGGCCGCATCCACGGGCTCGCGGGTGCGTTCGCCGTCTTCGAGGGCCGAAACGGTCTTCGCCGGCGCCGTGCCAGCGGCCTGGGCCGGACGATCCCGACCAGGCGGATGGGTCGCCTCCTGACGCTCTCGGTTCCCGAGCTCGCGCAGATCGCGACCGTTCCAGCGGCCGGAGCGGTGGCCGGTCTTGACCGGGCGGGGGCAAAGGCAGTGGCTCCGTCGCGCACTCTGCCCTCGACAGGCATGGTGCTGGGACGCGCCGACCATCCGGGCGTGAGGCGCCCAGTCGCGATCGCCGTAGAGGATGCCCGACACCATCTACATATGATCGGCGAGACCGGCACCGGCAAGTCCACCTTGCTTGCGAATCTCGTTCTCCAGGACGCAGCGGCGGGGCGTGCGGCCGTCGTCATCGACCCCAAGGGGGACCTCGTCGAGTCGATCCTCGAACGGCTTCCTGAAGGCTGCGAGGACCGGACCTGCGTCGTCGACCCCGACGACCGCAAGGACGCCGTCGGTCTGAACGTCCTCGCCGGGACGGATCCCGATCTGATCGTCGATCACGTCGCCGGCGTGTTCAAGCGGATCTACGAGCCGTGGTGGGGCCCACGCACCGACGACATCATGCGCGCCGCGTGCCTGACGCTTGCGCAGATCCCCGGGGCGACGCTCGCCGAGGTGCCTCTGCTCCTGACCGACTTCGATTGGCGCAGGGCCATCCGCGAGCGGCTCGCGGACGTCGGCGGACTCTCGGCCTTCTGGAGTTGGTACGAGAGACTTCCCGAGCAGCAGCGCGCCCAGCACATCGCGCCGCTGCTCAACAAGCTTCGCGCGTTCCTGCTCAGGGGTCCGGTTCGAGCGATCGTCGGCCAGGTCACACCCAAGCGCGACATCGAATCCCTCATCGATGAAGGCGGGCTGCTGCTCGTCCGTGTTCCGAAGGGAACGCTGGGCGAGGACACCTCGAGGCTCCTCGGCGCGTTCGTCGTTGCACGGGTGTGGCAGCGGTGCATGCGCCGAGCCTCGATCCCAGAGCAGGACCGGCCCGACGCCACGCTCTACGTGGACGAGACCCACAACTACCTCGCGCTGCCGCGCTCCTTCGAGGATCTCCTCGCCGAGGCGCGCGGCTACCGGCTCTCGCTCGTCCTCGCACACCAGCACATGGGGCAGCTCCCCAGGGACGTGCGCGATGCCCTGGGAGCGAATGCGAGGACGAAGGTCGTCTTCACGTGTTCACCGGAGGACGCGCTCACCCTCGAGCGGCACTTCGCGCCCGACCTCTCCGCCTACGATCTTTCGCATCTCGCGACGTTCCAGACGGCCTGCCGGCCCTGCGTGGGAGGGGGTCAAGCCCAGGCCTTCACGTTCCGAACCGAGCCGCTGCAGCCCGGGTCGCCCACGCGAGCCGAGGAGGTCAGGCGGCGGAGCGCGGAACTCTTCGCCATCCCGAGGGACGAGGTCGAGGAGGTCATCCAAGGCCGTCAGCTGGAGGCGGTCAAGGCGCTGCTGCCTCCGGGCCGCGACGACGAAGCACGCAGGCGGTCCCGCGAGCGGTCCGTCGAGCGATCCCGCGAGCGCTCACCCGAGCGGTCATCATCGCGCGGGTCCCACCCGCGCGAAGCCCCAGGTGGGAGGCCATGATGGGGCGAGCGCGTACCGGTCCGACTCGCTACACCGCGCGTGCACGCACGCGCGGTATCCGCTCCAAGATCCAGAAGGTTGCCTCATCAGCTACAGAGAGAGATCAGCTCATCTGCGTCGACCTT
>JALYLP010000240.1 GCA_030774195.1 Actinomycetota bacterium
GCCGCGACCGCCGCCATCACGACCTTCGCGGTGAGGCCGACCGTCGTGACATGGCCACCGCGAACCTGTCGACGGAGGTACGCGATCGCCCCGGCCTCGGCACCGTACCCGATCGCCGCCATGTCGAGGACGGCGTCCGCGGTCGAGCCGATCGCCGAGAAACCGGGGAACGAGCCGTTCGTCCGCTGCTCCGCTCCGACGTAGCCCATCGCGCGATGGGCCCGCTGCGGGTCCGTGATCACCGCCGATGCGGGACCTGCCATCGCGACCGTGACGGAACAGACGACGAGCAACGATGCGACCCGCTTGAGGGTCGTGCCCATGAGGGCAACTCCTTTCCGGGCGTCCGCGCGCCCACCGGAACGACCCCGAGCGCGGAGGTCGTCTCCGGGCGGCACGCCCGGTGGCCGGTCCCCTTTGCCGCGAGGGTTCGTTCAGCCGGTGCGTCGCCGAGGGCGGCCTGGCTCGCCCATCCAGGGCTCACAGTTGCGGGACAGCGCCGGTTTCCGACCGGACTTCGCCTCCGCGACGCGTCTGCGATCGAACCTTAGCAGGGCCGAAGGGCCCACGGTTTCGAGCCGAACGTACGTCGCACCCAGGGATCGAGCGACGTACGCTCCCCACCCAGGGGGTGGTTCGATGGACCCGGTGCGACCCTTGGATACGGGGATCGCGAGCGGCCTCGTGACCGTGCTCGTCGACGAGCCGGGAGGCGGGGGCACTACGATCCAGACGCCGGCGGCCGACTTCGAGGCCGCGGAACGCGGCGTCGCGATCGGCCGCCGGTTCATCCCGTGGCATCGCGTCCGTCGCTACGAGTGGGATCTGCCACCCAAGGAGTTCGGCGAGGAGCATCGGGTATCGGCGCGCGTGCGGCTCGTCCTGGACGACGTGAACGGCGCCGCCGAGGAACACTTCGTGTCCGCGGACGGGTTCGAGGCCGGGGCGTTCGCGGTGACGATGCTGATCGAGGACGTCGTCGACACCGCCGGCGGAACCATCATGGTGCGCCGCGTCGGGATCCCCTGGCATCACGTCCGCGAGTACGAGCGGATCCCCGCCGACGCGCGGACCGAAGGGAACGCGCCACCCGAGCGACCCGACGCCTGAATCGGGTCACGACGGCGGGATCGTGCCTGGGCCCTCGTTCCGCAGGTACCGCTCGATCTCGGCGGCGAGGTCATCACCCGACGGGAGCTCCTCTTCGCTGGCGCTCTCGAGCTGCAGCAGGATCGCACGGACGTCGTCGTCCCCCGCGACGGCGGCGTCCAACCGCTCGCGCTGGGTCATCGCGTCCTCGTTCAGGGCGTCGAGGGGAAGCTCGATCCGAAGATGCCGGGAGAGGTGCTGGAGCAGCGCGAGCGTTGCCGCCGCGTACGGCCCGCCCACGTAGTGAGGGACCTGCGCATAGAACCCGACGGCGGGGATACCGCTGCCGCTCACTCCGACCTCCATCGCGGAGAGCCCGGCGCTCGGGACACGTAGCAGCCCCGGGGGTCCTTTCGTCTCGGCCTCGTGCAGCGTGCCCTCGGCCGAGGCGGTCGCCATCACGGGAACCGGGCGCGTGTGCGGCACGGCTGCCGGGATCGCGCCGAGGCTGATCCATTCGACCACGCCGAGCCGACGGCAGAGCTCGAGGATGTCGTTCGCGAGCTCCTTCCAGCGGAAGTCCGGCTCCGCTCCGTGCAGGATCAACAGATCGCGCCCCGAAGCCCCGCGCCGGTGCAGCTCCAGCGTCGGCCACACGAGGCGCGTCAGCGTGCCGTCGACCACATCGAGCGTCGGACGCCGTGAGCGATAGTCGAACAGCACGTCGTCTTCGAACGTCGCGAGCAAGGCTGCCCCTTCGGCGAGCTGATCCGCGGCGCTGCTGGCCGCACCCGCGGCATCGATCCAGCCGTCGAAGGCCGCGACGACGACGGGTGCGGTGAGCGCCGGGGAAGGCTCTTCGAGCCGGTAGAGGGGCATGAAGGCAGCATAGTCGCGCCGCTCGGAAGCCCGGATGAGAGGTCGCGCGCGCCGTCAGCCGCTGAGCGCTTGCTCGCACTCGGCGCGGGTCGGCCGGGCGACGGCGACGAGCGTGTGCCCGACATCGAGGTTCTGCGAGTCGGGGATGCCGTACGTCGTGTACTTGAGCGTGAACGATCGGATCTCGGTGCCGCTGCCCTCCGACGTATCGGTGAACACGCTGCAGATGAGTTTCGGGTTCGCGGCGAAGACCACGAGGACGCCGATCCCCGTCCCGGGGTTCAGCTTGGCCGCCTCGAACCCGGACGTGCTTGCGGCGGGGTTCGCCGTCTCGCCGTCGCCGAGGCGGAGTTCGACCGGTATGTACGGCGTCTGCTCTTCGTCCGGCGGCGGTCCGAGCCCGGTGATCGTGATGGGGAGACTCCCGACGTTGCGGACCGTGGTCGCCAGGTAGATCTGCCCGTTGGGCTCGAGCCTCACGACCGGATCCGTCGGCGTGCCGTGATCGGCCAGCGCGGCGTTGTACCCGACGAAGGCGTCCACGCCCAGCCCCAGCGGGTCCTGCGACCGGGTGTAGACGAACAGCGCCGCACTCGCCAGCAGGGCGAGCACCAACAGCGTGGCGAGGAACTTCGTCAGCGCACCGCCGCCGTGATCGTGGAGCCGGACCATGCGCGC
>JALYLP010000241.1 GCA_030774195.1 Actinomycetota bacterium
TGCCCAGGTCACGCGCGCGCCGCGCGGCGGCCCGGCCGATGGGCCCAGGCCCGACTGCGAGGAAGCGCTTCCCCGCGAGGCGCTCGGTCCCCCGGTCGTCGTCCCACCGACGTTCGGTCTGCGACACGATCGAACGGGCGAGACCAGTGACCATCGCGAGCATCGCCCCGATCACCCACTCGGCGATCGCGTCGTCGAAGACGCCGCGCCCGTTCGTGACCTCGACGTCGCTCTGCGCGAGAGCGGGGAACAGCAGCCCGTCCACACCGTCGCTGGCCGACTGGATCCATCGGAGGTTCGTCGCGAGCGGCCACGCCTCTTCGAGGTCGGGCTTCGAGCCGTGGAAGAAGAACATCGCGTCGGCCTCCTCCAGCATCGGCCGCAACGTCGCGGCGTCCGGCGCGAACCGAACCTCGGCGACCGTTCCGGCCGCCTCGATCCCCGGGAGGTGATCGGCGTTCGCCGCCTGCCACACGACCACCACGGGCCGCTCGGTCATAGCGGCTTCCGGCTGCCGAACCCCGCGCTCGCCTCGTGGTACCAGGCGACCTGGTCCTCGCCGAGCCGCCAGCAGAGGTAGACCCGGCGGCCCTCGCGCTCGGCGGGGAAGTCGATGAGGCCGATCTGGGGATCGCGCAGGAGGATCCCGCGCTCGGCGAGATGCTCGAGCTCGGTCTTGAGCGTCTGCTGGTGCGCGAACCACCCCGCCTCGGCGACCCCGCCCCCGTCGCTCGCCACGGCCTCCTTGATCCGTTCGCTGGCCGCGATCAACCCGTCGCGCGCGGTCCGGAGCCGCGGCAGCCGTATACGCAGGTCCGGCAGCTCCGCGTTCGCCTCGTCCAGGGTGTAGAGCCGCTCCTCGGTCACGAGGCCTCCAACAGCGCCGGCAGCTCCCGGAGGTCGCTGACCCGCGGTCCCGCGAAGTCGGGATGCCGGCCCCGGCGGTCGATGAGGACGGGGAACATCCCCACGGCGGCCGCGGGATCGATGTCGAAGTCCGGCACGTCCCCGACGTAGACCACGTCGCGTGCTGGGAGGCCGATCCTCTCGAGAGCTAGGTGGAAGATCGCGGGGTCGGGCTTCTCGATCCCCTCGACGCCCGAGACGACGCGAACGGAAAGCAGCGAAGTGAGCTCCAGGTCGCGCAGGAGGTCCTCCAGCCATGCCTCGTAGTTGGAGATCACCCCGAGTTGGACGCCGGCGTCGTGCAACGCCAGGAGGGCCTCTCCGACGTCTTCGAACGATGCGTAGTTCGCTCGATCCGTGAAGGCCCCATACAACGTATCGGCGAGGCCGTCGTCGCGAGGCAGGTCGAGCACCTCGAGGAACCGGTCGTAGACACCCAGCCAGAACAGGCGGGACCGCTCCGGCGTCGTCGTCCAGAGAGCGTGCTCGTTGGACGCTCGCCGGAACTCGTCGGTGACCATCGCCAGGCCTTCGCTGATCGCGACCGACTCGCGCGGATACCCCTCGCGCGTCACGACCCGCGCGAAGAGCTCGGGGAACGAGGGTGCCGGATGCACGAGCGTCTCACCCGCGTCGAAGAACACCGCTCGGAACCGCACGCGGGAAAGGATACCGACGCGTTCAGACGAGGGCGGCGGCCCGGTCTTGCAGCTCGTGCCAGAGCACATCCACCTCGCGCTCGAGCTCCTCGAGCGTCCCCTCGTTGTCGATCAACACGTCGGCTGCCTGCGCGCGCTCGGCCAACGGCAGCTGCGCCGCGATCCGAGCGCGAACATCGCTCTCGTCCATGCCGCGCGCGACCGACCTGGCGATCTGCGTGTCGATCGAGGTGGATACCACCACGACGATGTCGCAGTCGCGGTGGGTGCCCATCTCGATCAGCAGGGGATTGACCAAGGCGACGATCCGGTGGCTATCGAGGTTCTCCTGGATGCCGTCCGCGAACATCCTGCGAACCTCCGGATGCACGATCGCCTCCAGATCCGAGAGCGCCGCTGGGTCGGCGAAGACGATCGACGCGAGCTTCGGGCGGTCGAGCTCGTCGTCCGGCCCCAGCACTTCGGGACCGAAGCGCTCGGTCACCTTCCGGAGTCCCGGCGATCCCGCGACCACCGCCGCCCGAGCGAAGTCGTCGGCGTCGAGGATGACCGCGCCACGTTCCTTGAGCAGGTCCGCGACCGTCGACTTCCCAGACCCGATCCCCCCCGTCAGCCCTACGAGGAGCATGCGATCCGCTACTCGTTCCTGCCCTCGCGGCGCTTCAGGTCCTGAAGGATGGCTTCGAGCGAGACCTCTTCATCGGCGGCCTCCGCCGCAGGCTCCTCGGCTTCGTGTGCGGCCTCGGGCGCTGCGTCCGCCTCGGGCGCTGCGTCCGCCTCGGCAACGGCGGCGTCCGCCGCCGGCTCGGGCTCCCCCGCTCCTGCCGACGCCTCGGCGTCGGCG
>JALYLP010000242.1 GCA_030774195.1 Actinomycetota bacterium
CGTACGCCTTCCTGGCTTCGGACGAGGCATCGTTCATCCACGGGGCCGCCCTGGTGATCGACGGCGGACAGACGGCGGTGATGTGACGTGGCGACGCCGCTCGACGATCTCCGCGAGGTGCCGACGGGCTCCGGGCGCGTGGCCCTGACGTGGCTCGGCCAGGCGGGGTTCGCGATCCGATCGCAGCAGGCGACCGTCCTGATCGACCCGTTCCTGTCGCCGCACGAAGGTCGCCGGTACGAGTCGGCGCTGCCGGCAGCCTCGGCAACCGGCATCGATCTCGTCTTCTGCTCGCACGAGCACGTCGACCATCTCGATGCGGCTAGCGCGCCGGCGATCGCGAAGGCCTCGCCGGGTGCGACGTTCGTCGTGCCGGCGCCGATCGTCGACATGGTCACCGAAGCAGGGATCGCGAAGGAGCGCGTCCTCGGTGTCCAACCGGGTGAGACCCACGAGCTCGCTGGGATCACCGTTCGCCCCGTTCCGGCCCGTCACGGAGTCACGATGGCGGACGCCTACGGCTTCGGCGAGGAGCTCTCCGGGGGACTGATCCGGTTCGTGGGATTCGTGCTCGAGATGGACGGCGTCCGCATCTACCACGCCGGCGACACGATCCACTACGAGGGGATGGAGGCGACGGTCGGAGCGCTCCGACCACATGTCGCGGTGTTGCCGATCAACGGCCGTCACGCCGAGCGGGAGGCCCGAGGGATCGTCGGGAACCTCAACGAACGCGAGGCCGCGTGGCTGGCAGCGACGATCCGTTCCGAGACGCTGATCCCGATGCATCACGACCTGTTCACGAGGAACCTCGGCTCGGCCGCCGAGGTCGTGGAGGCCGCCGAGGAGGAGGGTCGCGCGGTGACCGTCCTGGTCCCTCCCCGGGAGACCCCGTTCGTCGTGGTGGCGGGGCGAGAACGATGAGGGCGCTCGTCTACCTCGGGCCACGCCGGATGGAGCTGCAGGAGGTTCCGGATCCCGTCGCCGGCCCGGGCGACGTGGTGATCGATTCGATCGTGTCCGCGGTCTGCGGGTCCGATCTCCACGGGTTCCGGGAGGCCAGCCCGCGGCGGATCCCGCCCCTCGTGATGGGTCACGAAACGGTCGGACGGATCGGGGCGGTCGGGACCGGCGTCGACCCCGAGCGGCTCGGTCAGCGTGTGGTGCTGAAGCCGATCCTGTCCTGCGGAAGATGCGACGCGTGCCGCGCCGGCGACATCAACCGGTGCCGCGAGGGGCGGCTGGTCGGTCGCGACCTGGCCGGAGGGTTCGCGGAGCGGTTCGCGGTCCCGGCGGCCGCGGCCGTCCCCGTCCCCACCGAGCTCCCCGACGAGGTCGCCGTGCTCACCGAACCGCTCGCGAACGCCGAGCACGTCACCGAGCGGGCCGTTCGCGAAGGTGACGTGGTGTTCGTGATCGGCTCCGGGCCGATCGGCGCCCTCATGGTTCGCGCGGCGTTCCTCCATCGCGCGCGGCAGGTCATCGTCACGGACACGAACCCCGAGCGGCTGGTTTTCGCCATCTCACAAGGGGCCGAAGCCGCGCCGAGCGACGACGCGCTCGCGGCCGTTACGGCCGCGACGGACGGACTGGGAGCCGACGTCGTCATCGATGCCGCGGGCTTCGAGACCACCTGGGCACTCGGCCTTCAGGCCGTCCGTCCGGGCGGACGCATCTTCGAGATCGGGCTCGGCGCGCCTCGAGGGATGGTCGACTTCTTCACGGTGCTCGGCAAGGAGGCGACGATCACCGGATCGTACGCGTGGACCGACCTGGACTTCGCCCGCTCGCTCGAGCTGCTCGCCGACGGCGCTCTGACCCCGGACGGATGGCTAACGCGCGTCCCGCTCGCGGATGGTCAGGAGGCGTTCGAGGATCTCGCCGACCTCGGGCGCCCGTTCAAGGTCCTCTTGGACCTCGGATGAAGTTGCTCTCTTACGACGGCGGGTTCGGTCGGGTCGAGGACGGTGCGGTCGTGCCGATGGGCGATGACCTCGTCCGGTTCCTCGCCACCGGCCACGTGCAGACCGGCACGCCGATCCCGCTGTCATCGGTGCGTCTGCGGGCGCCCGTCCCACGACCCGGCAAGGTCATCTGTGTCGGTCTGAACTACCGCGATCACGCCGAGGAGTCGGGCCAGCCGATCCCCGATGAGCCGGTGCTCTTCGCCAAGTTCGCCAACAGCGTGGCCGGCCCGGGCGAGCCGATCAGCGTTCCGCCGGCCGTCGAGCAGCCCGACTACGAGGCGGAGCTCGGCGTCGTGATCGGGCGCGAGGCCCGCCGCGTGGACGAACGGACCGCCCTCGACCACGTCGCCGGCTACACGTGTGTGAACGACGTCTCGGCGCGGGATCTGCAGTTCCGCTCGTCCCAGTGGCTGCTCGGTAAGGCGATCGACGGGTTCCTGCCGATGGGGCCGTGGCTCGTCACCAGCGACGAGATCCCGGATCCGCAGACGCTCCGGATCCGGTGCGAGGTCGACGGCGAGACCCTGCAGGACTCCTCGACGGCACAGATGATCTTCGGTGTCGCGGAGCTGATCGCGTTCGTGACCCGCACGATCAGCCTCGAACCCGGCGACGTCATCGCGACGGGGACCCCACCCGGGGTCGGGATGGCGAGGACGCCGCCGCGATGGCTCCGCGACGGAGACGAGGTGACCGTGGAGATCGAGCGCATCGGTGCGCTCACGAACGCGGTACGGATGGACGCCCCGATAGGAGGTACAGGATGAAACGGCTGTGGCTCGTCGTCCCTCTTGCGCTCGCGGTGATCGCGAGCGCGTGCAGTTCCAGCAGCAGCACCGTCACCGCGAGCGGCTCCGTCACGGGGGAGGTCAACCTCACGATGTGGATGGGCTATACCCCTCCGCCGCCCGTGGATCAGTCGCAGGAATACCTGTCCATCGAGGACATGATGAACCGGTTCGAGGCGGCGCACCCGAACATCCACATCGATCTGCAGTACGTCAACAGCGACAACGCGCTGCAGAAGTCGACGGTCGCGCTGCAGGGCGGCAAGCAGCCGGACATCTCCTATCAGTACGGGACGAACATGCCGCAGCTCGCCACCGCACCCAAGATCGTCGATCTGACGCAGCGCGTCCAGGACCCGGCGTTCGATTGGAACGACTTCTTCGAGGGTGAGCGAGCGGTCGCGACCGTCGACGGCCGCGTCCTGGGGATCCCGGCACTCGTGGACAACCTGGCGATCGTCTACAACAAGGATCTCTTCGCGAAGGCGGGCGTCCCGGCGCCGGCGCCCGACTGGACGTGGGACGACGTGCGTACCGCGGCGAAGGCGACGACCGACCCCGCGAACAAGGTGTTCGGGCTGGTGTTCCCCGCCGACGCGAGCGAGACGATGGTGTGGCAGTTCGAGGCGATGCTCTGGGAGGCGGGTGGCGACATCCTGAACGCGGACAACACGCAGGCCGCGTTCAACTCGCCGGCCGGCGTCCGAGCCGCGACGATGCTGCAACAGATGCAGCAGGACGGGTCGCTCTACCTCGACTTCCATCCCGACTCGGGCCAGTACACCAACCTCTTCAACTCCGGCAAGATCGGCATGTTGGTCACGGGACCGTGGGACCTCTCCGCGTTTCCCGACGTGAACTACGGCGTGCAGCAGATGCCCTCGTTCGACCCGAGCGGGAGCCACATCACGATCGCCGGACCCGACAACTGGGTGATCTTCGACAACGGACCCGATCGGGTGGAGGCCTCCTGGGAGTTCCTGCAGTTCATGGCATCCCCCGAGAACGTACTCAAGGACTCGCTCGCCACGAGCCACCTCCCGACGCGGGCGTCCGTCGAGCAGTTGCCCGGCTTCTCCGCGCTCGACACGAAGTACCCGGGCGTCGGGGTCTTCGCGCTGAACCTTGCGAACGTCACGAAGGCTCGACCGCAGATCGCGCAGTATCCAGAGGTCTCCAGCTCCCTCGGGCTCGCGCTCGTGAGCATCCTGCAGGGCCAGGCGTCGCCGCAGGATGCGCTGAACCAGGCGGCCGACCAGGCGAACGGCGTCCTCGCGGTACCGACGTAGCCGATGGCAACCAGGGGCGCGAGCGTCCGCCAGGTGATGACGTCCGACCACGTCGTCGGATGGGCGTTCGCGTCCCCGGCCGTGCTGTTGATCATCGTGTTCGGGCTGATCCCGATCGCGTGGTCGGCGCTCCTGTCGTTCCAGAAGACCAATCTGCTCTCGCCCCCGCACTGGGTCGGGCTCGCGAACTACCGCGCGCTGCCGAAGGATCCGTTGTTCGAGCAGTCGATGGTCCACAGCGCGATCTACACCGTGCTGTTCGTCCCGCTCGCGGTGGCCGGGGGCCTTCTCACCGCCATCGCGCTGAATCGGCCCGTGCGGGGCATCCGCGTCTATCGCACCGCGGTGTTCGTCCCGGTGGTCGTCTCGACGATCGCGACCGTCATCATCTTCCTGTGGGTCTTCGACCCGAACTTCGGCCTCGCCAACTGGCTGCTGGGGAAGGTGGGCCTCGGCCCCTTCGCCTTCTTCACCAGCTCGAACGGCGCCCTCTACTCGATCGTCGCGATGACCGTCTGGGGATGGATCGGATTCAACGTGATCGTCTATCTGGCGGCGCTGCAGGGTATCCCGCGCGAGCTCGTGGAGGCGGCGGAGATCGACGGCGCGGGCACGTGGGGCATCTTCCGGAACGTCACCCTTCCGCTGCTCGGTCCGGTGACGCTGTTCCTCGTCGTCTGGTCGTCGATCAACGCCCTGCAGCTGTTCGACGAGGTCTACCTGGCGACCAACGGCGGACCGGGGACCGCCACGTACGTCCCCGTCTTCTACCTGTTCAAGAAGGCCTTCCAGCAGGGGGTCGCCGGGTACGCAGCCGCGATCGCGTACGTCCTGTTCGCGGTGATCCTCGTGCTCACGATCGTCCAGCTGATGGTCGGCAGGCGGATGGTGCATTACGCGCCATGAGCGAGATCCAGACGATCGAGCTGGCGGCGCGCGCCGCAGAGGAACCGACGGGGCGGCCGACGGGAGGACGGTTCCTGTTCAGCTCGTGGCACCTCGTATTGATCCCGATCGCCGTCGTGATGGTGATCCCGCTGGTCTGGATGCTGGTCACGTCCCTCCAGACCCTCGACGAGACACGCCACTATCCCCCTACGCTCGTCCCGACGTCGCTGCAGCTGCGGAACTACACCGACGTGCTCCAGCAGGCTCCGTTCGCGAGATGGTTCGTCAACACGTTGCTCGTCACGCTCGCGTGCGTCGCGGGGAACCTCTTGTTCTGCAGCCTGGCCGGGTACGCGTTCGCCAGGATCAGGTTCTTCGGACGCGAGGTCGCGTTCATCCTGATCCTCGCCACGCTGATGGTCCCTTTCCAGGTGATCATCATCCCCACGTTCCTGATCGTGCGGAGCTTCGGGTTGATCGACACGCTGGGGGCGCTGATCCTGCCGAACCTCGCCGGCGCGTTCGGGATCTTCATGCTGCGGCAGTTCTTCCGCACGTTGCCCGTAGAGCTCGAGGAAGCGGCCAGGATCGACGGCGCCTCGCGGCTGGGGATCCTGTTCAAGATCGTCCTGCCGCTCTCGGGCCCGGCGCTCGCGACGCTCGCAGTCATCACGTTCATGTGGACCTGGAACGACTTCCTGTGGCCGCTCATCACGATCTACAACCCGAACAACATGACGATCCAGCTCGGGCTCGCGACGTTCCAGGGCGCCCACCAGACGAACACGAACCTGCTGATGGCCGCGAACGTGATGAGCATGCTCCCGGTGCTCCTGCTGTTCTTCTTCGCCCAGCGGTACTTCATCCGCGGGATCGCGACGACCGGGCTCAAGGGGTAGCGATGGCGGAGGTACGGCTGGAGCACGTCACGAAGCGGTTCTCCGAAGGCGTCGCCGCGCTGGACGACCTCACGCTCGAGGTCGCCGACGGCGAGTTCCTGATCCTCGTGGGCCCCTCCGGGTGCGGCAAGACGACCGCCCTGCGCCTCGTCGCCGGTCTCGAGAAGCCGACGTCGGGCACGATCGCGATCGGCGGCAGGATCGTGAACGACGTGACACCGCGCGATCGCGACATCGCGATGGTCTTCCAGAACTACGCGCTGTACCCGCATATGACCGTGTACAAGAACCTCGCGTTCGGGCTGAAGGAGCGGCACACCCCGAAGCCCGAGATCGAACGTCGCGTTCGGGAGGCGAGCGCGATCCTCGGCCTGGATGACCTCCTGCGGCGCCGCCCGGCGCAGCTCTCCGGCGGCCAGCGCCAACGGGTCGCGATGGGCCGAGCGCTCGTGCGCGAGCCCAAGGCATTCCTGCTGGACGAGCCGCTGTCGAACCTCGACGCGAAGCTGCGCGTGCAGATGCGCGCGGAGCTGAAGCGGATCCACCAGCGCCTGGGGATCACCACGATCTACGTCACGCACGACCAGGTCGAGGCGATGACGCTGGGCGATCGGATCGTCGTGATGTCGAACGGTCGCGTCCAGCAGATCGGCCGCCCGCAGGAGGTGTACGGGCGCCCCGCGAACCTGTTCGTGGCCGGGTTCATCGGAAGCCCGCCCATGAACCTGCTGCGGGGCCGAGGGGCGGGCGGAAGGGTCGAGGCCGGCGAGCTCGCGTTCGCGAACGCGGCCGAGGGCGACGTGGCGGTGGGCGTCCGTCCCGAGGACCTGCGATCCGCGGCCGACGGCATGCCCTCGTTCGTCTTCGACGTGGATGTCGTGGAGCCGCTCGGGAACGAGGTCGTGGTGCACGGGAGCGTGGACGGGACCCTCGTGGAGACGGGGGCCGAGGAGACGGAGATCCCGCTCCTGCTCGAGGGCCAGCGCGCGCCGGTGACGGCGATCTTCGAACCCGAGGACGAGCCGAAGCCGGGCGACCGGATCCGTCTCGGGATCCTGCCCGAACGCGTGCACCTGTTCGACCTGCGGACCGGCGACGCGATCCGGGCCTGAGATGGGCCCGCGCATCGTGATCGTGGGGGCGGGCGGATGGGTGTTCCCGCTCGAGCTCACGCGCGACATCCTGTCGTTCCCGGCTCTCGGCGACTCCACGCTGGTGCTCTACGACATCGACGTCGCGGCCGCCGAGCGCACGGCGACCGCGGCGCGGCAGCTGATCGAGCTGGGTGGACCGGGGGCGCGCGTCGAGGTGCCGTCCGACCTGCGCGCGGCGCTCCGCGGCGCCGACGTCCTGATCACGGTCTTCCAGGTCGGCGGCGTGGAGGCGTACGCGTTCGACATCGAGATCCCGCGCGAGTACGGCATCGACCAGACGGTGGGCGACACGCTGGGCCCGGGCGGCGTCTTCCGCGGCCTGCGAACCGTGGAGGCCCTGCGCGAGGTCGCCGAGGCCATGCACGAGGTCTGCCCCGACGCCCTGCTGCTGAACTACGCGAACCCGATGTCGGTGAACGTGTGGGCCACCGAGCGGCTCGGCGTGCGGATCGCGGGCCTGTGCCACAGCGTGCAGGGCACGTCCGAGCAGCTCGCGCGCGAGCTCGACGTCCCCTACGACGAGGTGA
>JALYLP010000243.1 GCA_030774195.1 Actinomycetota bacterium
CCATCCGCGCGGTCACGCGGCGGAACACGTACCACGGCGAGCCCCCCATGGCCGCGGCCGCTTGCTCGTATCGCCGGTCGAGTCCGCGCAGCCCCGATTCGGTCGCCAACACGACGAGCGGCATGGATACGAACGTCGTCGCGATCACCGCGCCGGCGGTCGAGAACGTGAGCTGGACTCCGAGCCCGTCGTACAGCCACCGACCGACGAGACCGCTCCGACCGAGGGCGACCAGTAGCCCGATGCCACCCACCACCGGCGGGAGGACGATCGGAAGCACCACCATGGCGCGTACGAGGCTGCGCCCCGGGAACGCCCCCCGAGCAAGCACCCATGCGAGCGGCACGCCGACCGCAACCGAGATCGCCGTCGCCGCGAGCGAGACCTCGAGAGACAACCGGAGGGCGGTGGACGCGCCGACCCCGCTCAACGTTGCGGCGAGCTCGGTCCACGGGGCGCGGACGAACAAGGCCACGACCGGCAGCACCACGAACGCCACTCCGACCGCTGCGAGCAGGAGCACGAACGGGGGAAGTCGCGCGCGCATCGGCTTCAGTTGCTCGGAGGTCCGAAGCCGAAGCGCTTGAGCGTCGCTTGGCCGGCGGATCCGACCACGTAGTCGAGGAAGGCCATCGCTTGGTCGGGATAGGCACTTCCGCTGACCGCCGCGATCGGGTACGTCGCGACGACGTTCGCGGCGCTCGGGATCGTCACCGATCGCACCGCGTCTCCGGCCGACGCCACGTCCGACGTGTACACGATCGCCGCGTCGGCGTCGCCCGAGGTCACCTTGGCAACCACGCTGGCGTCGTCGTCTTCGTTCGAGACAACGTTCGCCGTCGCTTGCGACAGGATGCCCGCGTTCTTGAGCGCTTGCCGCGCATAGTCGCCGACCGGGACACCTTCTGCGGCGAGGACCAGCTTCACGCCCGATCCCGCTAGGTCGTTCATGGAGGCGATCCCCGCCGGGTTGTCCGGGGGCGTGATGATCACGAGCTGATTGGTCGCGAAGTCGGTTCGGTTGGTCACATCCGGACCGCTCTGGAGCGTATCCATCGCCGTGCCGCTCGCCGACGCGAACACGTCCGCCATACCTTCGCTCTGGATCTGCGCCGCCAAGTCGGTGGACGACCCGAAGTCGAACGTGACCGTCACCTCCGGGTTCGCGGTGTGGAAGTCCTGCCCGATCTGGGTGAACGCCTTGGTCAGGGAGGAGGCCGCGAACACCGTCAGCGGCGTCGGGGCCGCTGCGGGCGAGGTCGTCGTCGAGGACGAGCTCGAACAGGCAGCCGAGAGCAATGCGATCACCGCCACAACGGCACCACGACGCATCTTCACTATCAGGACACCTCCACCATCACGCTGGTTGCTTTCACCGTAGCGACCGCTTCCATCCCCGGCTTCAGTCGGAGCTCATCGGCCGCCTCGCGGGTGATGAGGGAGACGACGCGGTGCGGTCCTGACTGGATCTCGACGAGTGCCGACACCTTGTCCTTCGTAACTTTGGTGATCACACCGGGGAACGCGTTGCGGCGACTCGTGTGGGCGGGGGCGGTCTGGGTCGCGCGCCGTTCGGCGAGCAGACGTGCGACCTCGTCGGCCCGAACCTCGCGCTGGCCGCCCGCCGTCCGCGCGGTGCTGATCTTGCCATCGCGCTCCCACCGACGGAGCGTCTCGACCCGCACGCCGAGGAGCCTCGCGGCTTCGCCGATCCGATAGCCTTCGGCCATCCGGGCACTATAGAGGGTTAATCAGGTCGAACGCTAGAGAAAGCGGTACTCATCCCTTTGACACGATGGCTATCGGGCCGGAGCGAGACGCGATCCTCGGCTCGATGAGCCTGTTGCGCTTCGACGCGACTCGGGATAGCGTCGATCCATAAGCCTCATAGGCGGACCGGTCGGAACCCCGAGATAAACCTGCAGATCATCGAGGAACAACATCGATCGGAACAAGAGCGCGCCATGGAGACTCAACTGGCAGATCAGGTGCATCCAACCTGGTGGCAGCGCCTCCTCCGTCGGCTGAAACACGAAAGGCCCGAGTCCGAAGCTTGATTCCCTCCCCCGCGGGCCCGGCCCCGCTCCGGCGTCTATCAGCCCTGAACGGCTGTCGGGCATGATCTCAGCGGGTGCGATCCGATAACGGCGGCTCCCGGCTGAACCCCATCGGGAGGTCGCCAGACCGAGACGCCTCCGCCCTGATACACAGCGTCGAGGCCCACCGAGCGGAGCAAGCCCTCGAATCGGCTCCGCGCGAGATCCCCGAGCACGACCGACGTCACGCCGAAGCACGCCAAGTACGCCTGGAGATGAGACGGGGTCGGCATATACCGGCCGTCCGCGTGAAGGCCCCCGTTCAACGGTTCGCCGCGATCGAAAACGCTCGACGGACCGACGTAGCCGCCCGCCATCGCGAACGAGTAATGAGCGACGGCCTGCCACGCCATCCCCTCGCCCTTGCTCCCGGAGATGACGAACACCGTCTCGTTCGGCTGCAAGACCGACGCATACGTCCCATCCATGAAGAACGCCGGTGTTCGATCCGGGAAGTGCCAGGGTGGCGTGCGGACGTTCGGCAACAGCATCATCGCCGTAAGACCCACGAGAGCCCATCGGATCCAGGCTCGGTCTTTCGGGGCCGTGCTGAGCCATGAAGCGGCGATGAGGGCGAACGCCAAAGCTGCGTATGCGGGGAAACGTTCGGGGACGGCATTCCTGATGATGGGAAGCCACTCGAGCGAAACGCCAGGTAATGGGATGGAGGGAGTGCCGGCGATATGTAACACGGGACCGAGCGCGAGCACCAAGGTGACCACAATGAACGCCAAGAGCGGCAACGTGGCTGGACGTCGCCGGTCCGTGATCCAGAAGCCGATCAAGACCGCCAGTCCCGCCAAACCCATGTAGCTCGCGTCCGACGTCACGTTGGCGGTGAACCGGTCGGAGATCCCCGCGAAGGTCGATCCTCCGATCAGTGCCGTGTAGCGAGGGACGATGAAGCCGAGAAGGTCGACCGATGTCCCATCGAGATTCCGAACGGCATGAGCCGGCGCGTTGCTGAAAGCGGCGGCCAGGTACGGAAGATAGAGGACCGCTCCGACGATCAGGTACGAAAGACCCGTCAGGGCCGCAGCCCGGACGATCCGTCGGCGATCGTTGTGAGCGGTCAGGAGGGCGATGCAGAACGCGACGGTGCCGAAGAGAGCTGTCGTCGCGAACACTTCCGTCGAGATCAGGAACAGGGCCAACAACGCGAGCGTCGTCAGGGAAAGGAAGGCCGGCGTGCCGATCGAGCCTTCCGTCCTGCGAACCACGAGGTAGGCGATCAGGGGCACCGGGAAGATCAGGACAAGGTTCAGGTTGTGTTGCATCTGGCCGGTCATATACGCGGAGAGCACGAACGTGCACCCGCCGACGACGGAGGGCCAGAACGAGCGCGTCACACGATGGCAGAGGAGGTACGTGGCCCATCCGGCGAGTGCGGGCGCCGTGAGCATCAAGACGTTGTACGAAACGAGTGTTCCGAACACGCGAGTCAGGGGCCACGCGACGATCGCAGGGCCCGGCATCGATGCGCTCCAGGTCAGGCTCGTTCCGACCGGAGCGAATACCCGATCCGTGAACAGCGGCCAGTGACCGTGGCTCAACGCCCACGGCGTCCAACCGAGCGCCCACCGATAGTAGTCCGGGTCTCCGAGCTCGCGGTCCATCGCCATGTACCGCGTGCTGAGGTGCCCGAACAGGGGAAGACCCCACAGCAGGATGGACGCAACGAGATAGATGAGGAACGCGATCAGGGCGTAGATCGCGGATCCGAGCCCGCGTACCCGGCCCCCGGCTCTCGGCGCCGGTCTGCTCGCGTCCGATGCGCCGCCCTGTCGTGCCCCGCCGGCTTCATCGAGCGCGTTGCTCATCAGGGTCGCGGCAGAGGAAGCGCCCTCAGGCCGATCGGCCACCGCAGCAGGGTAGCAGCAGCAGCGCACCAACCGGGAGCAGGACGAACGCTGCGCCGCGTGACTCGAGCGCCACGATCGCACGGGGAAGCCGTCCGCGCACGCTGTTACCCCGCTGGACCGAACCCGAAGTCCTTTTGGGATAGATCGACGCGACGGAGCTTGTAAACGGTGAGGGAGGCTCGTCCGTCTATCCAAGTCACGATTGGGAGCCGAGCGCGATGATTCAGGCGGTGGGTGGCGAACTGATCGACGAACGTTCAGCCGAAGCTGCCGAGCCGTCCGGGTCCGACCTCGACAAGCTGTTCCGTACAGAAGGGGACGGGGTGTATCGGACGCTGTACGCGTTCACCGGTGGTCGTGCCGATGTGGCCGAGGAGGCGACTGCCGAGGCGTTCGCCCGCGCCGTCGCAAAACGCGATGTGCTCCGCGACCCGCTCGCGTGGATCTACCGGGTGGCGTTCCGCGTCGCGATCGACGAGCTGCGAGCCGATCGACGCCGGGGACAGGAGGTCGACGTCGCGTTGCCGGCTCCGGAGTTGGCCGGCCTGACAGACGCGCTGCGGCAACTCTCGCCCAACCAACGCGCCGCGATCGTGCTGCGACACGTGATGGACCTCGATCCCGAGGAGATCGCCCACCGGATGGGGATCGCGCAACCGACGGTTCGGGTGCACCTGCATCGAGCGAGGAAGCGACTCCGCGAGCTGCTCGGAGTCGAGGAGGTCGACTGACATGGCGGAGCGGTGGGAGCGAGAGCTCGACAAATTGTCGTTCGTGGATGCCCCGCCGTCGACGCGGGCCAGCGTCTTGGCTGGCCCACGGGGTGAAGGGATGCCACCTCCACCGCGACGTGGTCAGCGTGTCGCAGCAGGGGTGGTTGCGTTCCTCGTGTTCGGCGCGGCTACGACTCTGGTGGCCGGGGCATTCCGGAGCCCAGGAACGCCGGCTGCAACTTCACCCGACCCCGCGACAAGCGTCGTCGTCCATCTAACCTCGAGCGACGGCCCCGACGCGAGACTCGTTTTCAAGGGTCAGGCGGCCGAGCCACAAACCGGTCGGTATTGCTGGGATGGGACGAGTCGTTGCACGGACCCCGCGTTGACCCCTTTCGCGAACGCCGACTTCGTCGAGGTGCCGAACGGCACGCCGATCGCCGTCGTGGGCGACGACGCCCTTATGCGCGCCGCCGCCGCGATCGAACGGACGACTGACCCGATGTATGTCGTCACTCGCACGGGGCCGACTCCTTTCCCGATCCAGGCGATCGATGTGGCCGCCGGCCGTTACGTCCTCATCGTCAGCGCGACGTGGCCACAAGGATCCGTCGAGTTCTACTTCCCGATCGAAGTCGCCGGCTCGGCACAGCCCCCTCCCGCTTCCGCGGGACCGATCCTGACCGCCACCCTGGAAGCTCCTCGGGACGGGTCGATGCCGGTCCTAACCTTGAGCGATCAAGATCGATCGGGCCGTTTCTCCGCGACCGATGGGAACTGGCCCGGGGTGACGATCTCACCGTCGTCGCGCCGCTCCCTCGAGAGAGAGATCGATCCAGGAACGACACTCACCCTCTACAGCGACGTCGAGAAGGTGGAAAGCCGACTCCTCGTCGCCGATGCGGAACAGCATCTGACGGGAGAGTCGATCCCGCTCGAACTGACGCCGGGAGGAACCGTTGCCCTCCCCACCTACGCCGGCTACTTCCAGCTGATCCTGGTCGGCACGTGGCCGCAGGGGAGTGCCGGCTTCTCCGTCGCGATCACGATCGGATCGCCGTTCGCCGACCAGCCGCCTTCCTCGCCGCCGATCGTGGTGGTTCCGGATGTGCTCGGTCTCGACTAGCACGACGCCCTCGCGCGCCTCGATGAGGCGGGCTTCGTCTCCGTCGCCGTTATGGGTCCAGCCGATGCGACGACCGGCGTCGTCATCTCCTCAGACCCACCCGCCGGAACGAGTGCGGGGATAACTGACACGATCAAGCTCACCATGTCGGCGAACCGCTAGACCGCGAAGCGAACGTGCAGGATGTCCCCTTCCTGCACGAGATAGTCCTTCCCTTCGACTCGCACCTTGCCCGCGGCCTTCGCCTGCTCCATCGATCCGGCCGCGACCAGCTGGTCGTAGCCGATCACCTCCGCACGGATGAATCCCCGCTGCAGATCGGTATGGATCACGCCTGCGGCCTCGGGTGCCGTGGCGCCGTGGCCGACCTCCCACGCGCGCGTCTCGTCCTCGCCCGTAGTGAGGAACGTGATCAGGTCCAGCGCCCGGTAGCAGGCCGCGATCACGGCCTCCAAGCCCGGCTCCGCCACCCCGAATTCCTCTAAGAGCGCTCGCGCCTCGTCCGACTCCATCTCGGCGACCTCGGCCTCGATCGCGGCGTAGACCCCGACAGCCTCGTCGAGCTCGGTAGGGACCGACGAGCCCTCCTCGAGGTTCGCGACCACGATCTCGGGCTTGAGCGTGAGCGGAGCGAACCCTCGGAGGACCGCGGTGTCCTCGGGTGACAACCCCGCTGAGCGGAGCGGGGTTTCGGCGTCGAGCGCCTCCTTCGCCGCGCGGAGGGCGGCGACGTCAGGCCCGGGTTTTCCGCGAGCCTTCTTCTCGGCCTTCTGGAGCGCGGTCTCGACCACAGCGAGATCGGCCAGCAGCAGATCCGCTCGCACCTCCGCGAGTTCCTTCGAGGGCGACGCGGCGGTTCCGAAGCATCGCACGACGATCGCGAGCGCGTCGGCCTCGCGGAGCCGAGCCGCGCCTTGTGCGCTCGAGAGACCTCCCGGGACGTCGACGAAGCGCACCTGCGCATAGACGGTCTTCGCCGATCGCTCCATCAGCGTGAGGACATCGACCCGCTGGTCGGGAACGGGAACCACGGCGAGATTCGCTTGCCCGGCATGGGAGCCCGCGTGCGTCACCGCCGTGAACAGGGTCGACTTGCCGCTGAACGGGACCCCGACGAGCCCGATGTCCTTCATCACGAGGCCCTTCTGGCGGGGACCGTTCGCGAGCCGTGCGCTGATGACCTGCACCGCACGCCGTTGGTCTGCCCCGGGAATCCGTCCAACAGCCCCAACGAACCGACTTCCGGCCCCTGCGCCGCGATCGGGGACCCTGCCGATGTAGCTGCCAGAGACCGGTCTGGCCGGGGCGCCGCCAGACCCGCCCCGGCCGGCGGTCTCGTTCGGGTCGAAGAGAGACGGGGCGTGCGCCGAGGGGGCGTATCGTGCGGGCGGGCGAGGACCGACGGCCTCGCCCGCCCGCGCACGTTTACGACTTGGTCTCCCAGAAGACCTTCGCGACTTCGTCGACGGCGTCGAGGAGCTTCTGCCCCTGCGCCGGCTCTTCGGATTTCTTGGACTCGCCGGCCAGCTTGGTGGCGTTCCAGAAGAGGTCGTGAAGGTTCGGGTGCTTCTCCAGATGCTCGGGCTTGAAGTAGTCGGTCCAGAGCACCCAAAGGTGGTGCTTCACGAGGTCGGCGCGCTCCTCCTTGATCGTGATCGCGCGCTCCTTGAAGATCGGATCGTCCGACCCTTGGTACTTCTCCTGACAGGCCTTCACCGATTCGGCCTCGATGCGAGCCTGCGCCGGATCGTAGACGCCGCACGGAAGATCGCAGTGCGCGTGGACGGTCCGGCGTGGTGCGAGGATGCGGTCGAGCATGGAACAACCTCCTCCTTCTCGGGATCCCCAACCCAGGAACGAATCCTACCGCCGAGGTGGGAGAACGCCTTCGGCGTGGATCGGGCTGGCGTCGCTCCTCGCCGTGGCGGGATGGACCTTTCTCCGGCACCGGCCCTCACGCGTCGCGATCGAGGGACCGTCCATGGCGCCGACGCTCTTCCCGGGCGACTGGGTCATCGTGGTCGGGCAGCGGTCGTACCGGCGTGGAGCGGTCGTCGTGGTCGAGCATCCCGGTCGCCCGGGGTACGAGATCATCAAACGGCTCGTCGCGCTTCCCGGCGACCGCGTCGGCGACCGATCGCTCGGCCCGGATGAGTTCTGGGTGGAAGGAGACGGGCCGGCTTCGACGGACTCCCGTCACTTCGGTCCGGTGACGCGCGGAGAGCTCAAGGCGCGAGCGATCTTCGTCTATCGCCCGCGGGAGCGTCGTGGGGTGATCCGCTAAGCACGCACCCGAGGCTCCCGTCACCACCGATGGTTGCCGTAACGCCTCCTACGATGGTCAGCATGGAACCCCAGATCCCGCCGCGCCCGGACGGGCCTTCGAGGTTCGATCGGGAGGGGGTCGACTGGACCCCGCCGCCCATCCGTCGACGGCGCCGCGGCGCGGCGCTCGTCGCCACGCTCGTGGCGTGCGCGTTGATCGCGGCGGGCATCGCCGGCGGCGTCACGGCGACCCAGACCATCACACCGAAGGGCTCCAGCAGCGACTACCGCTTCCTGGCCGTGATCGGCGGCGAGCCTGTGCGATGGAACCCCTGCCAGCCGATCAACTACACGATCGACGCGGAAGGCGCGCCCGAAGGGTCCGTCGACGACGTCTACGAGGCGATCCGACGGATCTCCTCCGCCACCGGGATCTCGTTCTTGTGCGACGGGCCGACCACCGAGGTCCCGCAGCGCGACCGACCCCCCTACGAGCCCGAACGCTACGGGAACCGCTGGGCTCCCGTGGTCATCGCCTGGGTGTCGCCCGGCCAGACCGACATACCGTTCTCGGGCAACGGGCACGCCTTCGCAGCCGTCGCCCGACCGCTGACGGCCCCGGATGACCCGCGGCAGTTCGTCAGCGGGTGGATCGTGCTGAACGAGCAAGATCCCAATCCGTCAGGGTGGTCCGACCCCGGGGACCAGGGCCCGACCGTCCTGCACGAGCTCGGCCACATCATGGGTCTCAACCACGTGGCGTCGAAGGCGGAGCTGATGGAACCCTCCGGCGGGCTCGTGACGGACCTCGGTCCCGGTGACCGGCAGGGGCTGGCGCTCCTGGGTCGCCCGGCCGGCTGTCTCGTAGAGCCGGCGCCCGTTCCGTAGCCGCCTCTGCCCGTTGCTCCTCACCGTGGCCCGCGAGTAGGATGTTGCACCTGCAATGATCCGAACGCGCGAGGTCGGCACCGTCGCGGCCATGATCCCGGACCGCATCTGCGCCTGTCCCTGCTGACAAGGGACAGCGCCTCCGCTCGCCATCTCGCTCCATCTCGTCCCCTTCAACGTCTTGGAGGTCCCGCAGCCATGGATGTCATCACGCGCACCGTCGATGCCAAGGGTCAGTCATGCCCCGGTCCGCTCGTCGCCCTCGCACGGGCACTCAAGGAAGCCCCGACGGGCGACCTCTTCGAGCTCCTCGCGACCGACCCCGGCTCCCGTTCCGACGTACCTAGCTGGGCCGAGATCAGCGGGAACGAGCTGCTCGAGGCCGAGGTGCTCGACGACGGCACATTCCGGTACGTGATCCGGAAGGTGGTGTGACATGAGTACGACGGCCACGACGGAGACGGAACTCGCGACGACCTCGCTCGCGGATCTGCTTCAGCGCGTGGAGGCACTCGAGGCAGAGCAGTCGAAGCAGATCAAGAAGAAGAACAAGCTCACGATCATCGCGTGGGGCGGCAACCTCGATCAGATCTGGCCGACGACGATCCTCGCGACGACGGCGGCGGCCTCCGGGATGGAATCCAGCGTCTTCTTCACCTTCTGGGGCTTGTTCGCGATCGTGAAGCCCGAGGTGCGGATCACCGGTGAGAACTGGATGCAGAAGATGATGTCGGTGATGAATCCGGGATCGGCGCAGAAGGCGAAGCTCTCTCGCTACCACTTCGCCGGGGCCGGACCCGCTATGTTCAAGAAGCTCGCACAGGATCACCAGGTGGCCACGCCCGAGGAGCTGATCGCGCTCGCGAACGACCTGGGCGTCCGGTTGATCCCCTGCCAGATGACGATGGATCTGTTGGGACTCAAGCGGGAAGACCTGATCGACGGTCTCGAGGAGCCGATCGGCGCGGCCACCGCGCTCGCCGAGATGCGCGACGCGGCCGTCTCGCTCTTCATCTAGCGCCGGGCTCTGTGATCCCCGCGCCGGCGGATGCTCGCCACGCGCGGATGTTGAGGCGGATGTAGTCGATCACGCCGCCGGGGAGGCGCTCGGCGGCCCGGAGCAGGACGTCGTCCCGTTCCTCCTCCGGGATCCGTCCCAGGACCGATCCGAGGCAGATCGTCCGGAGGTAGAGCTCCAGGTCGCCCCGCGGGATCGGTGTCGGCTCGTCGTGGAGCCAGCACTCGACCCGATCGAACCCGGCTCGCTCGAGCCGGGTTCGGGTCTCGTCCGGTCCCGCGAACAGCTTGTCTTCCACGAGGTCGTAACCGAGATCGCGGACCACGCTCGCGAGCCGTTCCGTGTTCCCGGCACCACCCCACTGGGCCGCCAGCTGCCCGCCATGCCTCAGCACGCCGGCCAGGTTCGCGAACAGACGCTCGTGATCCGTGACCCGATGGAACGTGGCCGTCGACAGGACCGCGTCGACCGGCGGGATCGGTATCGGGTCGAGCAGATCCCGTGCGGCAGCCTTCGCAGGAGCTCGCGGGTCACCTGCCCGTCCCACACCCCGCGTCGAGGACGCGCTCGTCGCCGGCCAGGTCCAGCCATCCCACGACCTCGGTTCCCCATCGCGTCATCGGGATCGGGAGTCGGTCGTACGCGCCGGCATCCCAGTCCCGCGGCATGGTCCGGCGAGGCTACCGCGCCTGGGGCGCTTCGAAGATGCGAGCCCCGACGCGTCTCGAGTAGTCGTTCGTGACGCTAATTAGTGATGCGTACTATATTGGCTGGCATGGAAGGTCCGGTCACGACGGTTGCCGGCCAGGCGGAGCCCGCCGCCTTGGCGGCGAGGC
>JALYLP010000244.1 GCA_030774195.1 Actinomycetota bacterium
GGGGGTGACAGCCTGGCCGCGCTGAAGAAGTTCGGCCTGGCCGATTCGATCGATCATCTGTCCACGGGGGGCGGTGCGTCTCTCGAGTTCCTGGAGGGGAAGGAGATCCCGGGGGTGGCCGTCCTCATGAAGGAGGGCTGACGTGGCGGGACCGGAGCGGCGGCCGATCATCGCGGCCAACTGGAAGATGCACAAGACCCACCTGGAGGCGATCCAGGCGGTGCAGAAGCTCAGCTACCTGCTCGATCAGGGCGACGCGGAACGGGCGGAAGTGGTCATCTGCCCGCCGTTCACGGCCCTGCGTTCCGTCCAGACGCTGATCGACTCCGACAAGTTGCCGTACGGGCTCGGCGCTCAGGACGTGCACCCCGAGGAGCAGGGTGCGTTCACGGGCGAGGTTTCACCGCTGATGCTGCAGGCGCTCAAGGTCACCTACGTGATCGTCGGACACTCCGAGCGTCGGCAGCTCTTCGGCGAGGACGACGTGCTCGTGAACAAGAAGCTGCGGTCGGTCTTCGCTCACGGCATGACGCCGATCCTGTGCGTGGGGGAGACGCTCGAGGAGCGCGACGCGGGCGGCACCGAGTCGACCGTGACCCAGCAGGTGCGGCGAGCGTTCGATGGCGTAGAAGCCTCGGTGGCACGATCCATCGTGATCGCGTACGAGCCTGTCTGGGCGATCGGAACGGGCCGCACCGCCGAGCCCGGCGACGCGGGGCGCGTCGTTGAGCTGATCCGCGGAACGCTCGCGACGAAGTACGACGCCGCGCTGGCGGAGGGGATCCGGGTCCAGTACGGCGGGAGCGTCAAGCCCGGCAACATCCGCGAGTTCATGGCGCACCCGGACATCGATGGGGCGCTCGTGGGCGGCGCGAGCCTCGATCCCGAGGAGTTCGCGTTGATCGTGAAGTACCGATGACGACGTCGCTGCTGTTCGTCTGCTTGGACGGGCTCGGGGACGATCCTATCCCCGAGTTCGACGGGCGGACACCGCTCGAGGCTGCGGAGACGCCCAACCTCGACGCGCTCGCGACGCGCGGTCGCACCGGCACGGTCCTCACGGTGGGGCCCGGTATCGCGCCGGAATCCGACATCGGGGTCTTCGGGATCTTGGGCTACGACCCACATGAGGAGCACCCCGGCAGGGGCGTGCTCGAGGTCCTCGGGATCGGGATGGATCTCCGCGACGGCGATCTCGCCTATCGCGTGAACTTCGCGACCGCGGACGGGTCGGAGATCGTCGATCGGCGGGTCGGGCGCGACCTCTCGTCCGACGAAGCCGCGCAGCTCGCCGACGAGGTGAACCGGACCCTGGTGCTGCCCGGTGCCTCGTTCGAGCTCCGCGCGACGATCGAGCACCGGGGAGCGCTCGTGATCCGCTCGGACGACGGCTCTCCGCTCTCGGCCGAGGTAACGAACACCGATCCCGCGTACCGCCGCGACGGGCACCTCGGGGTCGCGCTCGAGACGTTCGAGCCGCGTGTGGTCACGGCCGAGGCTCTGGCGGACAGCGAAGCCGCTCGTCGAGCCGCGGCGCTCACGAACGCGTTCGTCGAAGGGTCGGCCGCGGTCTTGAACGCCTCCGCCGTCAACGCGAAACGTCGCGCGGAAGGGAAGCTGCCGGCCAACCTGATCCTGACTCGCGACGGAGGGGACCGTCGGCCTGCCCTCCAGCCGATCAGGGAGCGGTTCGGTCTCACGTGGGGATGCTTCGTCGAGATGCCCGTGGAGCGCGGCATCGCCCTGGCGCTCGGGATGGAACCGGTCGACGCGCCCCGTCTGGACCCGGCAGGGTTCGGACCTGCCGCCGGCGCCGCGTACGCGACTTGGGCGGAGCTCGCTGCGGACGCACTCGACGGATTCCAGGCCCTCTACGTCCATATCAAGGGGCCGGACGTCCCCGCGCACGACGGCCGCTTCGAAGACAAACGCGACGTCATCACGACGATCGACCAGGCGTTCTTCGGGGAGCTGCTCCCGCGGATCGACCCGTCTCGCACGATCGTCGCCGTCACCGCGGATCACGCGACGTCGTGCGTCCGGCGGGCCCACACGGCCGATCCGGTGCCCCTGCTGATCGCTGGGGGACCCATCGACCCGGACGGCTCATCCTCCTACGGCGAGCGAGCGTGCGCCGAGGGATCCCTCGGCCTCCTCCGCGGGGTCCAGATCATGCCCCGCCTCGTGGAGCTGATCGCGTGAGATGCCCGGCGTCGCGGGATATCCCGGCGCCCGCCGCTCGTCCTTGTGTTGTCCGCGCATACGTTCTGCCCTACACTTCGGCGGTCGTGAACGGGGGCAGCGGCGTGTGAGCCAGGTCCAACAGACCGAGCCGGCTCTCGAGGTTCTCGCACCTCTCGAGGGCGGATCCGAAAAGGTAGAGGGCCGCACGCCGTGGCAGCTCTTCTGG
>JALYLP010000245.1 GCA_030774195.1 Actinomycetota bacterium
ACACCCACCACCACCATCTCCCGATGACAGCGGCGGGTCGGCCACGCTGATGTCTTCGCCCCGTTCACCTTCAAGGGTCGAAGGGTACCGAGTTAGGCGTTCCCGGCCTGCAACGCCGTCTTCCCGATAAAGATGGCGACGTCGGAGTCCGGAGCGCCCCTGAGCAGCGGCTCGGACAGGTCCCATCGCAACAGCTGATACGGGGCCGTCCCGAAGAGGCCCTCCGCCAGAGCCCTGATCTCCGAGCGGGAAGTGCGCCGGTAGTAGACCCTTGAAGTCTCTAGCATCTTCGGAGAGTTCTCCGGCTGATCGGGCAGGACGAATCCGTCGTCGGCCAGTGCTTGAGCAGCCTCGGACGCAACCGATGGCGTGGTGGTTGCGTTGAACACGCTCACCGTGATCGAGGCGTTCCGGTTGGCTCCTGTCGCTTCTGTTGGAGTCGCGGGGCTCTGCGTAGGCCCGATTCCCGGGATGGCGGGGTACTCGCCCGGTCGTGTGAACGGTTCGCATACGGCGTCGACTGGCATCGCGTCCCCGATGTCCCGAGCAACGAGGAGATGCTGAGGAGGATCGTTGTGGTTCGCGATGACGACGCTGAAGTGCCTGAGCTCGACACCTTCGGATGTCCGCAGCGCCACCGTGCACGCGTTGGCCCCTGGTGGTTGGTTCCCAGACCACGTCGCGGTGCCCTCAAGCTCGTTTCCGAACGGGACGTCTGGTGAGAAGCGCAGGTGCGACAGCCGGTAGACCTCGGTCGGCGGATGGCCGGGTCCACATGAACCGCTCGCCGATCCCGGCCGGGCCGAGACGTCGACGTCCATCGGTCTGTGTTGGTTCTCCGGTTCAAGCGCGGTCAATCCGAACTGCTTGTGACCCACCACGTTGCCCGAATCGTCCAACAGCCGAACCGTGCATCTGGCTTCTCCGGGGTAGGTGGGACCGGTCCAGGAGATGTGGAACGCGTCAGACACGGTCCCCCCTCCCCCGGATGATGTCACCTGGAAGTTCGACAGGGCATACGTCTCGCCTGCGCTGGCTGGCGAACTCAGGTGGCCTCCCATGAGGGCGCGAAGCGGAAGGAACATCGCGAGAGCGATCACTGCGGCGGCCACAACTGCCGAGACTCGACCCGCCACACGGCGCCGTCGGCCGCGACGCAGGACCGGTTCAACCGCCGGAACCCCGACCTTGACGTCCTCGAGCACGGAGCGAAGCGTCCGCCGGACCGCGTCCTCCTTGATCTCAGCCATCTCGCGGCTCCTCGCTCATCTCGGTACGGAGACGCTCGAGCGCTTGATGAGTAAGCGCGGTGACGGTTCCTGGTCGCTTCCCGAGCGCATGGGCCACATCCTCGACTGACCAGTCGAGGTAGAACCTGAGCGCGACCACCGCACGTTGGGCAGGCGTCAGTGCCTTCACGAGGGCAGCGAGTCGATCGTCGTACGGCTCCGGGGGCTCGATCACCGCCGGAGGCGGCACGCGCGGACGCCGCCGCCGTGCGGACGAGATGGCGAGGTTCGTTGCGACGCGATGGACCCAGGACTCCGGTCTGTCGAGCCGCGCGACCCGGTTCCAATGCTGATACGCCCGGGCGAAGGCTTCCTGAGCGACGTCTCGCGCCTCCTCCACATTCCCAGTCACCACGAGCGCCGTCCTCACCACCGACCCGTAGTGCGCCCTCCACAGGGCCTCGAAGTCGGCGTCCTCCATCTCTTCTTCCTACACGCTTCGGCAGGCGGCGGGACTTAGTAGGTGGCGGCCTTTACCCTTCGCCGCTTCCCCCTTCCTTGGGGGTGAAGGATGTGCTTGTGAGCGATGTGTCCTCGGGAGAAATCGAGCGCCTCTATCGGGAGGAAGGCGACCGGCTCTGGAGAGCTGTCGTGGCATGGAGTGGGAGTTCCCACGTGGCCGACGACGCGGTCTCAGAGGCGTTCGCGCAGGCGCTCCGGCGAGGTGACGAACTCCACGATCCGATGGCGTGGATCTGGCGCGTCGCGTTCCGCACCGCAGCGGGAGAGCTCAAGGCCCGGCGCCGCGAGGGGGCAC
>JALYLP010000246.1 GCA_030774195.1 Actinomycetota bacterium
TGTGGCGTCCACGGCGTTCTCCTCGTTCCGGGAGGGGCTCAAGAGAGAACTCTATGCAGCTCGATCGGCGCTTTCCGGCCTTTCTCGTGCCGCGAGCCGATCATCTCGGCCCCCATCCGTGCGCTCGCGGCGGAGATGGTGCTGCTCACGGCATCGGCGGCACCGGGAGCTCCCCGGCGAGGATGGTCCCGGATCCGGGGGCGCTTCGAACATCGACGGACCCCTCGAGCGCAGAAAGCCGTCCGCGATCCCCTGGAGACCGGTCCCGTATCCCGTGCTCGAAGGATCGAACCCCACGCCGTCGTCGCGGACCTCGAATCGGACACGAGTTTCCGTGGCGCCGAGGCGGACTTCGACGTGCGAAGCATCCGCGTACTTCGCGATGTTCTGGAGCCCCTCGAGCACCGAGAAGTAGATCGCGGCCTCGACCTCCGCCGGGTACCGTCCGACCCCGTCCGGAGAGATCTCCACCGGAAGGCCCGACTTGCGCGCTTGCGCCTCCAGCGCGGCGGCAAGGCCCTTGTCCGCGAGAAGCGGCGGGTAGATCCCTCGCGCGAGGTCGATCCTTGAGGGCGGTCTGCGCCTCGGCCTCCATCTGGGCGAGCATACGCTCGGCGGCGTCGGCGTCCTTTCCTGCGAGTGATCGCGCGAGACGCATCTTCACCGTGAGCGCCACGAGTTGCTGTTGCGCACCGTCGTGGATGTTGCGCTCGACCCTGCGCCGCTCCTGGTCCTGGGCCGAGACGATTCGCCGCTGCGACGCGCGGAGCTCCTCGACGAGCCGAACGTTGCGGAGCGAAAGTCCCGCCTGCGACGCGAGGTCGCGAACAAGCTTCTCCTTCGCCGGGGTCATCGGGTCGTTGGGCGGCATCGCCACCGACAGGGCACCGAGGAGCTTTCCTCGGTCACGAACCTCGAACACGGCCTCGCCCTCCAGCTTGGGGAGCGTCTCGCCGCGGATCAGGATCGTCGAAGACGCCGCGTCAGTCGACGGCCACGAGCTCGCGGGCCGAAGCTCGTCGCCGACGAGCAGCCAGACGCCCGCCGAGTTCGCTCCGACGCCCTGCCCGAGGATCTGCGCCATCCGCTCCAGCACGTCGGGCGAACCGCGCAACCGGCCGGAACGCGAGCCCCAGAACCAGCGCGATCAGGAACAGCGACACCGAACTCTCACGCCCCGACGCGACCGCCCCGAACGCCCAGACGAGGCCTCCGTAGACGGCGATCACGATCACGGCTAGCCCTCCCGCGATCAGCGCCTTCTTCACCACGACGTCGAGGTCGTAAAGCCGGTACTGCAACACGGCGATGCCGATCGCGATCGGGATCGAGAGGAACGCCGCGCCGCTGACGACGGTGTCGAAGAGATCCCCGGTACCGAGCGCAGCGCCAACGGTCGTCGCGATGAAGGACACGACGACGAACGAGAGTGAGAGCGCGACCCACTTGATCTGCTGGCGCTCGACGCCGTGCGAGCGTCGGAACCGCACGACCAGGGACGCGACGGCACCTCCGAGGCACACGATGAGCAACGCACTGACGACGGCGTCGGACAGCTGGAAGTCTCCGATGGCACGGATCAGAAGCGGATTCGGCACCCGAGCGCTCTCGACGGATCCGCTCAGCATGCGCTGCCCGAACAGGAGACCGATCGTCAGGAACGTGAGCGCTACGCTCGAGACCCAGGCGAGCGGGAGCCAGCGACGCGAGGGCAGCCGCCCGTCGGGGAACAGGAGCGGATGAACAGGAGCACGGGGATGATCCCGAGGATCCAACCGGCATTCGCGACGAGCGCGAGGATGGTGACGCCGACGCCATCGGTCGTGCCGTTTCGCACGAGTAACGTCATGAGTTCGGAGCAGACGTACGAAACGACTGTGACGCCCGAGCCGTAGAGGAGGAGCCAGCCGATACGGTTCCCAGGCGCCCGGCTGACGACGAGCGCGCCCACGGCGCCGAACATCGCGAACGCGATGATGTACGGGACCTGATTCGCGATCGATTCGCCGTTGTCGACCACGAGGACCGACCCGTAGGTCGCCAGCGCGATGAAACCTCCGACGACCGCCCACGGCCATCGGAGCGGACGGCCGGTCACTCCCGAGCTCATCGCCGAGGTGCTCACGACGATCCCGCCTCCGCGGCAAGGACCCAGAAGACGTCGACCGGCTCCTCGCGTCCCTTCACCATCCGTGGGCCGATCGGCTCGGCCGCGATGCCGTCCGCCGCGGCGATCGTCGCGGCGCTCGCGACGACCTCTCCCCCTTCGGCCTCCGACTGAAGGCGCTGTGCGACGTTGACCGCGT
>JALYLP010000247.1 GCA_030774195.1 Actinomycetota bacterium
GGCGGTCGGGATGCTCCTCGCGAGCTTCGTCTTGCTGGTGCTCGTGCCCAACCAGCTCCTTTCCTACGTGTCCCGCCACGCGGCACCGACACAACGCGACCTGCTGGTGAGCCTTTGGTGGGTCGCCGCCTTCCTGTTCTGCTGCTGGCTGTTCGTCCGGCTCCAGCGACGGAAATCAGAGTAGCGAGATGCCCTTCGAGGCTCGCGGGGTCGGGGCAGAATGGTTCGACGACAACGTTCCCTGCACGCGAGCGTGCCCGGTCCTGACGAACGCCGGCCGTTACGTGGCCGCGATCGGCGCGGGGGACGACGAGTCCGCGTACCGGATCGCTCGCCTGCCGAATCCGTTCCCGTCCATCTGCGGACGCGTGTGCGCGGCGCCTTGCGAGCTCGCCTGCCGTCGAGGCGCCATCGATGAGCCGATCGCCATTCGCGCTTTGAAACGGTTCGCGTGTGAGCGCTTCGGCGTCGAAAGCGCCCACGGCTCACGCGTCTACTCCGACGTCGTTCCCATGGCCGAGGAACGCTCCGAGCGTGTGGCGATCGTGGGGGCTGGGCCGGCCGGACTCGCGTGCGCACACGATCTCGCTTCGTACGGATACCGGCCGGTCGTGTTCGAGGCCCAGGATCGACCCGGCGGGATGATGGTGCTCGGGATCCCCTCGTATCGCCTCCGCCGAGACGTCCTCCAGGACGAGATCCGGGCGATCCTGGACATGGGAGTGGAGCTGCGGCTCGGACAACGCCTCGGCCACGACTTCAGCCTCTCCTCGCTGCGGGACGACGGCTTCGAAGCGACCTTCCTCGGTCTCGGGGCGATGCGGGGGCGGGATCTTGCGATCCCGGGTGCGGAGCTCGACGGCGTGTTGCGGGCGATCGACTTCCTCCTGAATGCCAACCTCGGCTACCGGGTCGAACTCGGGAGCGATGTTGTCGTGATCGGCGGAGGCAACGTGGCGCTCGACGCGGCCCGAACCGCCCTCCGTGAGATCGCTGCTGGTGGCCAGCCGGCGAGCGGACCCATTCCCGCGCCCGCCGAGGGCGCCGAGGCCGCCGCGAAAGCCACGCTCGACGTCGCGCGTGTGGCGGTTCGGATGGGGGCCCGCCGGGTCCGGATCATCACGCTCGAGAGCAGGGAGGAGATGCCGGCGCCGGAGTATGAGATCGAGGAGGCCGAGGTCGAGGGCATCGAGATTCTCCACCGCCGCGGGCCCCAGCGCATCCTCGGCGATGCTCACGTCGAGGGTCTCGAGACGGTGGACGTCGTATCGGTGTTCGACGCAGAGGGCCGCTTCAGCCCGCAGTTCGCGGAGGGAACGGAATCCATCATCCCGTGCGACTCGGTGATCCTTGCGATCGGTCAGGCACCCGATCTGTCCTGGCTCCAACCGGACGACCGTGTGGAGAAGGATCCTCGCGGCACGATCGGGGTGGAGCGGGACTCGCTCGCGACCTCGGCCCCGGGGGTCTTCGCCGGAGGGGACGTCGCCTTCGGCCCGCGGAACCTGATCGACGCGATCGGCGACGGCCGGCGGGCCGCCGCTTCGATCCACCGGCAGCTGGCGGGAGAGGAGCCGCCGAGGCCCTCCCTCCCCGGTCGCAAGATGTTGCCGATCATCGCCGTGAACAGACGGACCGAGGATTACACGGAGTACCCCCGCGTTCCGATCCCGTCCGAGACGTCGGAGCGGCGCATCGGTTCACCCGAGACCGAACTCGGCTACACGGAGGAGCAGGCCCGACACGAGGCCTCCCGCTGCTTGCAGTGCTTCCTCAACATCATGCTCGAGCCTTCGCTCTGCATCCTCTGTGGCGGTTGCGTGGACATCTGCCCGGAGAAGTGCATCCGCATCGTCCCGACGGAGGAGATCCAGGGAGTCGACGCAGCCATCCCTTCGAGCGCATTGGTGATCCAGGAGGACCTGTGCATCCGGTGCTCCCTCTGCGTCGACCGCTGCCCGACCGACGCGCTGTCGCTGGAAGGCTGGTCCGAGGCCTCCTCGGCTGCGATCGCGCTCGAGCCGGTCGGAGGTTGAGGAGCAACCGTGGCCGGGCAGGGACGCCGCATGAGGGACCAGGAGTGGTACCGCTCGCTCTTCCATCCGGGCCGGATTTTCAGGGAGAGCGAGCTCTATCGCTCTGCGGTCCGGCATCCCTCCCCGGAGACGACGCGCGGCCGTGCGATGACCTCGTTCAACAACTTCTTCCTGCACGTCTATCCGGTGAAAGTCCCGCGGAAGGTCTTAGCGTTCCGGTCGACGTTCCGTCTCGGATTCATCGTCACGGTGCTCTACACCATCTTGCTGATCTCCGGGATGTATCTGATGTTCTTCTACCACCCGGCTCCTCCCGACGCGTACTTCGACATGCACAGCCTGTCGACGACGGTCGCCTTCGGGCAGTTCGTCCGGAACATCCATCGGTGGGCCGCGCACCTGATGGTCCTCGCGGTGTTCCTCCACCTCATGCGCGTCTTCTACGCCGGCGCCTATAAGGCACCCCGTCAATTCAACTGGGTGATCGGCGTAGGGCTCCTCGTCCTGACACTGCTCATGTCGTTCACGGGCTACCTGTTGCCCTGGGATCAGCTGGCGTTCTGGGCCATCACGGTGGGAACGAACATCGCGGGCTACGTCCCGGTCTTCGGCCACCAGACTCAGCACATCCTGCTCGGCGGAAACGACGTCGGAGCGGCTGCTCTCCTGAGGTTCTACGTGCTGCACATCTACTTCATCCCGGCGCTCATCGTCGTGCTCGTATGTATCCACATCTGGCGTGTCCGTAAGGACGGGTTCGCGATCGCCGACCGCCAGGACGAGGACGAGCAGGCAGCGTCCAGAACCGAGGGGATCGAGGAGGTGGCAGGTGCCCGGTCCTGAGCAACCCGAGCGTTACCGGCTTCTCGGCGTCGTACCCCGCGAGATCCAGCACCAGGAGAGGAAGGAGCCCGACGACGACGTTTTCACGTGGCCGCACTTCCTGGTGCGCCACGCCGTCGTCGCGGGAGCCACCGTTGCCTTCGTCTTCGTGCTTGCGATCTTGTTCAACGCCCCCCTCAAGGACATCGCGAACCCGAGCGTGACCCCGCCGGTCGCCAAGGCTCCGTGGTACTTCGCCGGCCTGCAGGAACTCCTCTCCCATCTGCAACCGATGGTGGCCGGGGTCCTGATCCCGGCGGCTGCGCTGATCTTCCTTGCCCTCCTTCCGTACCTGGACCGCAGCGAAGGCTGGCGGATACGCGACCGGAAGATGATCGTGATCGTCGTCACCGCGCTCGCCGTGGCCGCGCTCGTCCTCACCTTGATCGGGACGCTGTTCCGCGGACCCGAGTGGCACTGGGTGTGGCCCTGGCAGCATCTCTACGTGGAGCTCTGATATGGACGAGGACGAAGCGCGCGACAAGCCCGACGCAACAGGCGATCCGAGCCGCAGCGGATCTCAACCCACCCCCGAGCCGGATCCGCCCGCGAATCCCATCGACCGCCGCAGGTTCCTGGACGGGAGCTGGAAGGTGCTCGGCCTCGCGCTCATCGTCGAGGCCGGATGGACGAGCTACGACGTCTTGAAACCCTCGACCGCTGAGGGAGCCGGCGGTGTCGTCGACGCCGGCCCCGTCTCCGACTTCCTGAAGGAGGGCAGCGTCAAGTACTTCCTGAACGGTCGCTTCTACGTCACGCAGTACCAGGGCGGGCTCCGAGCTCTCTATCAGAAGTGCCCGCACCTCGGGTGCAAGGTGCCCTTCTGTGACAGTTCGGGGCAGTTCGAGTGTCCCTGCCACGGCAGTGTCTACAACCTTCTCGGCGAATACCTGGCGGGTCCGGCTCCACGTGGGATGGACCGTTTCCCAATCTCCATCCAGGGCAACGAGGTCATGGTGGATACCTCCTCGATCGTCGAGGGGCCTCCGAGAGGGGTCCATGAGGGCCCGACCGCAGCGGCCGGTCCCTCGTGCCAGGGCTCCGTCTCGCCGGCGACCCCCGCACAAGCGGCGGGGGCGGATCAGAGAACGGTCCCGGACGGACCAGGATCATCGGGGACGAGCGCATGAGCGGTCGCGTGCACGAGGACGCGGGCGACCTTCGGAACACGAGGCGATGGCGCGAGGCCGGCGTCTTCGTCTTCCTGATCCTCGTTCTCGCCTTCCCCATCTACCGGGCAACGGAGGGAACCCGTCGCGCCGACGCACTCGCTGCGGAGAACGCCGCACTCATGTCGTCGGGGCGCGTGCTCTGGTCTCAGTCCTGCATGTCCTGTCACGGGACGATGGGCCAGGGCGTCAGCGCTCCGGCCCTGAACTCACAACAGTTCCTCACCACGGTCACCGACCAGCAGATCCGCGGCATCATCGCCGGCGGCGTTCCGGGAACCCCGATGCCTGCGTGGTGGAACGAGTACGGCGGATCGCTCACGGACCAGCAGCTCGATGAGGTCGTGGCCTACATCCGCTCTTGGGAGAAGACCGCTCCCAGCCGGCCGGACTGGCGCAACCCTCAAGGATCGCCCGGGTAGACGCATCATGAAACGTCGGAGTATCCCCCTCAGCCGGCCTCTTGTTCTGGCTGTCGTCGCGGCGACCTTCCTGCTCACGGCCTGCGGCACTCCGGGGGGAGCCTCGCAAGGGACGGTCGCATTCATCCCCGGTTACGCGGGCGGCGGCGGGAGCGGGTCAGAAGCTCCGATCGCGGTTCCATCGAGCTCCGAGCAATCGGGGTCCACGGTCACGGTCTCCCTCGGTGAGACCGACGCCACCCACATGTTCATCCACCTGTCCCAGCCCTTCGCTCCGGAGGGCACGGTGACGTTCCTCGTCACGAACACCGGCCAGGAGACGCACGAGTTCGTGGCTCTCGCCTCGAAGACCC
>JALYLP010000248.1 GCA_030774195.1 Actinomycetota bacterium
AGCTACCGGCCCCGGGCAGATTCTAGGGAACCCCGCCGGCACCACCGATCGATGGGCCGCTTCCCGGATACCGGTTCGTGATCGGCATCCGGCGATCGCGTCCGAACGCCTTGGGGGTGATCTTCACGCCGGGCGCCGCTTGTCGCCGCTTGTATTCCGCTCGGTCGATCATCCGCACGACTCGCCGCACGACGTCCGCATCGTGACCTCTGGCGACGATCTCATCGGGTCCGAGATCGTCCTCCACGTATGCCTCGATGATCGGGTCGAGCGACTCGTACGGCGGCAGCGAGTCGGTGTCGAGCTGTCCGGGTCGCAGCTCTGCGGAGGGCGGCTTCGTCAACACCCGCTCGGGGATCGGGGGACGCTCGGGCGTCTGCGCGTTCCGCCATGCGCAGACCTCGTAGACGAGGGTCTTCGGCAGATCCTTGATCGGCGCGAAGCCACCGGCCATATCCCCGTATAGCGTCGAGTACCCGACCGCGTACTCGCTCTTGTTCCCGGTGGCCAGCACGAGCCCGCCGAACTTGTTCGACATCGCCATGAGCAGGTTCCCGCGGATCCGCGCCTGAAGGTTCTCCTCCGCGAGTCCTTCCTCGGTGCCGGCGAACGCGTTCGACAGGGTCTTGCGGTACGCGTCGAAGATGTCGGTGATCTCGATCTCGTCGATGCGAACCCCGAGTCGGGTCGCGCAGTCGACCGCGTCCTCGAGGCTCTCGGGGGACGAGTACGGCGAGGGCATCGCCAGCACGTGGACCGCGCCGGCGCCCAGCGCGTCGGTCGCGAGCGTCGCCACGAGCGCGGAGTCCACGCCTCCGGAGAGCCCGATCACGACCCCGTCGAACCCGTTCTTCCTCACGTAGTCTCCGGTGCCCAGGACCAGTGCGCGATAGACCTCCTCGGGGCCCCTCGGCCAGGCGGGTCGCTCCTCGGCGCGACATCCGTCGGCATCGATCTCGACCAGGAGCATGTCCTCTTCGAACGTCGCGGCTCGGCAGGCCACGGAGCCGTCCGGGGCCACGACCATCGATCCGCCGTCGAAGACCAGTTCGTCCTGGCCGCCGACCGCGTTCACGTAAACGATCCAGGCACCGGTCTCCCGGGCACGGTCGCGCAGCACGTCCGCCCGTTCACCCGTTTTCCGCTGGTGATACGGAGAGCCGTTGATGTTCGCGACCGCGCGAACGCCCGTGTATTCGGAGAAGGGCATCCCCGGGTGCCAGGCGTCCTCGCAGACCGACATCGCCAGGGTCTCGCCCGCGAGCTCCCGTCGGCACGTGGCGGTTCCCGGAACGAAGTAGCGACGCTCGTCGAAGACCCCGTAGTTGGGAAGCTGAATCTTGTGGTACCGGGCAACGATCTGGCCGGACCGCAGCCACGCCGAGGCGTTGTGGATCCCCCGGTCGCTGCGGTCGACGAAGCCGACGATCACCTGGCAGCCCGAAGCCGTCGCGCCGGCCAGCTCGTCGAGCGCCAGTAGGTTGTCGCGGACGAACTCGGGCCGAAGCACCAGGTCCTCGGGTGGGTAGCCGGTGACGGCGAGCTCCGGGAAGCACACGACGTCTGCCCCCGCCTCGGTCGCGCGGGCCGCCCACTCGGCCATCCGGGCCACGTTCCCGTCGAGGTCGCCGACGGTCGTGTTCAGCTGGCCGAGCGCGATACGGATCACACCGCAAGCCTAGCGAAGGTTCGTGGACGGCCGGGTGTCCGGGCTACTCCGTGCCGCCGATGTCAACGTTGTACGCCTCCCAGACGAGGTCGGCGCCGCGCTGTCGGTGTCGGATCACCGTCCCGATGAAGCGCTGGAGGTCGTCTCGAGCCGATTCCAGAGGCCACTCTTCGCCGCCGATCTCGACCGCACCGAGCCGTTCCTGCACCTTCTCGATCTGCGCCGTGATTTCCGGGTGCTCGCCCTTGAGCCGCGTCACCGTGCCGTCCAGGCGAGGCGCCCGCGTGATGATCTCCTCGTAGAGCCCACCCGGCTTCTCGGTCACGATCACGTGTTGATCGAACGCGTCGCGGACGCCGGTCAGCTCCTTCGTGACGTTCCCGGTCCACTCGGGGATCCGCCCGGCGGCCGGCGACGAGATCGCCATCTCCAGG
>JALYLP010000249.1 GCA_030774195.1 Actinomycetota bacterium
CACCCGCCTGATCCGCAACCGGAAGAAGATCGAGGCGACCGTCGACAACGCCGAGACCATGCTCGCGCTCGACCGCGAGTTCGGAGGGTTCCGCAAGTACCTCCGCTCGTTCTCCGATTTCGATGCGCTCCAGCAAGACTTGGTGAAGCGCTTCAAGTTTCTCGGACCGACGGGCGCCTACTTCTTCCTGCACGTCGTCCGCGAAGAGGTCCCAACGCACGACGAGTGGATGGCCCGGTACGGCCTGAAGACTTCGCCGCGGCGGCCTCGAAAGGCACCAGCCAAGTCTTGACGACCTCGTCGGCGGGCGCGAGCCGCCGGACGTAGGATCGACGCCATCACATGGAGGGAGGTCGAGACATGCCAGCGGTCCAGGGACTCTCCAAGGCGGCAGCCCACTATCGACCGGCGACGAAGCCGGAGTTCAGCTGCGGCGAGTGCAAGTTCATGTTCCCGCGACTCGCGATCGGGGGCTGCAGGTACGTCCGCGGCGTGATCCATCCCGGCGATACCTGTGACGAGTTCTCATCCCGGCGGCCCGACGCGAACCCACGCGGCGCGAACCCGCCCTGAGGCCACCGGATATCCGCTTCGATCTGCCCCGCGTAGGCATCCGGCGGCCTGTAAGCGTTGATGCGTTGAGATGAACGATCCGCTCCGCCTCGTGGCCGCTCCCGAACGGTCGACCGTGTCCCGGGCCGATGCGCGCTCATTCGAGGACTTCTTCCAACGGGAGAAGTCGGACCTGTACGGCGCACTCTGCCTCGTCACGCGGAACCGCCACGAAGCCGAGGAGTTGACGCAGGACGCCTTCGTCCGCGTGCTCGAGCATTGGGAACGGGTCGTCGAGATGGAGGATCCTCGCGCCTACCTGTATCGGACGGCCATGAACGCCTTCCGATCCCGGTACCGAAGGACGGTCCTCGCCGCCAGACGGACGTTCGGCGCGACACCTCCGGACGACGCCACCGCCGACGTCGATGCGCTCGATGCCGCGGTGCGGGTGCTCGCGCCATTGTCTCCGCGCCAGCGTGCCGCCGTCGTGCTGATCGATCTCCTCGGCTACCCGTCCAAGGAAGCAGCTCGGATGCTCGGCATCCGCGCCTCCACCGTTCGCATGCACGTGTCGCGCGCCCACGCCGCCCTGAAGGAAACGATGACAGATGAGTGAATACCGATCGATCCTCGAGCAAGCCAAAGAGCGGTACCCGGCACCCGACATGCCCCTGGAGGGTGTCCTGCGTCGCCGAGACCGCAGGCGCCGGAACCAGCGGGTCACCGCGGGTGTGGTCGGGCTCGCGATCGGCCTCGTCGCGATCGTGATCGGCGCCAGCATCTTCCGGTCCAGCCCTAAGGTTCCCGCCAACCCAAAGCCGACGCCCATCATGGGCAACGGCCCGATCACGATCTTCGGCTTCACAGGAGGACTCCGATCGCTCTCGCTCGACGGGCGGCACGAGCGGAGCCTCGTGGAGTGCTTGGGATCGTGCACCGAGGTCTCGAGCGCGGCGTGGTCCCCGGACGGAACACGGGTCGCGTTCTCCGCCACCTGTGCAGGGGCATGCCGAACCGCGGGCGACCCCTATCACGGTATCCGTGTCGTCGATCTCCCCACGGGCGAGGACCGCCTGCTGGTGAAGGGCGAGTTCTTCTCGCCGTCGCTCGACTGGTCACCGGACGGCTCGCAAATCTCCTACGTCGCGGACGGACGGATCCACATCATGGACACCGACGGTTCGAACCCGACACAGCTCGCTACGGCGGACGACGTCGAGACAGCATCCTGGTCGGCCGACGGAACGCATCTCGTGTACGCGAGCGGTGGTGCGCTGTCGCTGTCGGTGGTCGAGGCCGATGGCTCCGACCGGATGCTCCTGGTTCCCTCATCGGGATCGCGAGCGTTCTCTCCCGAATGGGGGCCGGACGGCGAGGAGATCGCCTACCGAACGGGTTGCGACGTCTGGGTCGTGACCCCGGATGGCCAGCATCAGACCCGCATCGCCGAGCTCCAGAGCATCGTGCCCGGCGCGCATTGCGGACCCGATTTCGGCTCGTCCGAGGAACTCGCGTGGTCCCCCGATGGCCACCGGATCGCCGTGTTCGTCCAGGACGGCAAAGTTCAACGGATCGTCCTGATGCAGGCGGACGGGAGTGACGTCCAGGTGCTCTCGCGGTTGAGCGACGAGTCCCTCGCCTACGGACTCGCGTGGCAGCCGGTCCCGCTCTCGAGCTCAACGGAGGAGCCGACGTCCGGACTTGAACCTCTGCTTCGGGACGGCGAGGTCGTGGTCGACGCGAACCCCGGGCTCGACGCCCTCGATCCGACGACCGGTGACAGGCGCACCCTCGCCAAGTGCACCGACCCATGCATCTTCTTCAACCGCCACGCGATGTCGGCGGATGGCCGGTGGCTCGCATACGAGGTCTGGACGTGCCTCGGAGCCTTGCCGTGTGAGTCCGACGCGGGCATCTGGGTGACGAATGCCCTCGGTGATCAGCGTCAGTTGACGCAGCAGTGCGACCAACCGGACTCGTGTCACGTCGAAACATGGGCGTGGTCAACCGTCGGCGCCACGCTCGCCGTCTACGAGGGCGGCCTCGAGTCGCAACTGTTCACGATCTACCCGTCCAACGG
>JALYLP010000250.1 GCA_030774195.1 Actinomycetota bacterium
GCCCGGAACCTGGTGGCGGTGATGCGGTCGAAACCATCGATCGCATCCGTGACCCGGATGAGGTGGAGGAGATCGCGGGCGGTCGAGCGGCCACGGTCATCCAGCCCGTTGGACGAGAAGAACACGGTGCGATGCATGCCGAGCTGTGGTGCTCGCACGTTCATGACCCGGACGAACGCCTGTTCGCTCCCGGCGATGTGGATCGCGAGTGCCAGCGCGGCGTCGTTCGCGGAGCCGAGCATCATCGCGTACAAGAGATCCTCGACGCTGATCCGCTCCCCCGCCTTGAGCCCGATGGTCGAGCTCGCTCCGTACTCGCGTCGCGTGAAGACGGCCCGCGGATCCACGGTGACGATGTCGGTGAGCCGGGTGCGCTCCAAGGTGATCAGCGCCGTCATGATCTTCGTGAGGCTGGCGATCGGTACGGGCTGGTCGGGGGCCTTCTCATCCATGAGGTCGCCGGAGTCCAGGTCCGCCAGGAGCGCGGACCGTGCCGTCAGGGTCGGTGCGGTGGTGGGGTCCGCCGGTGTGCTCAGGGATGTCGGGAACGGCGACAAGCTGCCGTGCGGAGGGACTGGGGTCGGCGGCGGCGCGTTGCTGCGCGGCGAAGCGGAGGACGTGAGCAACGCTTCACCCGAGATGACCGCGACGACGAGCATCGCCGTCACGATCCTGCGTCGGAGGATGCGGCTCACGCGGACGTGAGGTGCTCACGGAGCGCGTTGCGCAACAGGGCCTGCTTGAACTTCCGGGAGGTCACACTGAGATCGGTCAAAGTCTGCGTCGCCGCCCGGCGAGCATCCGGGTTCCGCTGGCGAAGCGTCGGAGCGACCAGCGCCTCGAAGAACGCCGACTCCCGGTCGGCGAAGTGCTTGTACATCGTCAGGTGCCGAGGCTCGATACCGTGACGGAGGAAGTCCTTCACGATCGATAGGACGATGTAGTCCTCACCGTCGTAATACCGAGCTCCCTCCGGTCCGTGGGTGCAGACGATGCCGAACGACTCGAGCTCCTTGATGCGCTCCCGGTCGACGCCGGTCGCCGCGGACATCTCCTCGAGCGACATCTGCAGACCCGTCGGAGCTTCGGCGAGCTCTTCGGAGACCGAAGCCTCCCCGTCGGCTGGCGCGCCCTCCAGATCGACGTCTTCTCCTTCGGCGCCGGCGTCAGACTGCACGAGCCGCTCCTTGATCACCTTGAGGGGCAGGTACTCGTCCCGTTGCATCCGGAGGATCGACTTGAGCCGGTCGACGTCGTCCACGTAGAACTTCCGGTACCCCGACGGCGTGCGTTCGGGCGTGATCAGTCCCTCGGACTCCAGGAAGCGGATCTTCGAGATCGTGATGTCGGGGAACTCGGTCTTGACCGCCACGAGGACCTCGCCGATCGACTGGTAGTTGCGGGTGCCGGCCATCTTCCTCACTCCCCCGCGGAGAAGAACGTCAACTTGAACCTGCCGATCTGAACCTCGTCACCCGTCGCGAGCTTGGTCTCGTCGACCTGCTCACCGTTGACGTAGGTCCCGTTGAGGCTCCCGACATCGCGAACGAACCATGCCGGCCCCGTTCGACGCTCGAACACCGCGTGCTTGCGCGACACCGTGACGTCGTCAAGGAACACGCCGCTGTCCGGACTGCGGCCGACCGTCGTGGTCTCCTCAGCGAGCAAGAAGGTTGACCCGGCGTTGGGCCCCCTCTTGACGAGGACGAGCGCCTGACCCGGTTCGAGTTCGTCGTGCGGGAACGGGAAATCATCGTGCGCCTCATCTTCGCCCTCGATCGCCGGAAGGGTGACGGTCACCTCGTCCTGCAGCGGATGTCCGCACTCGGCGCAGAACCGGGCATCGTCGCGGTTCGGATGTCCACAGTTGGTACAGAACACCGTGAACCTTTCCCTCGGTCATCGTTCGAGCTGACAGTGGTCGTTGTGGCCAACCCTCGACCTCCACGCGGACTGGAAGCTATCGTACGCGGTACGAAGGGTCAATGAATGTGTTGTGCCAGGCTCGACCTTGGTCCTGCCTCACCCTCCAGCGCGGCTCGAACGGGTCGAGGGTTCAGATTTCCGTCTGCTCGACGAACGAACGGTATGCGGCGGCGTCCATCAGGCCGTCCAAGGACGCTCCGTCTTCCAGCGTGACGACGATCAGCCAGCCATCTTCATAGGGCTGTTCGTTCACGAGCTCGGGCCGGTCCTCGATCAGCGGGTTGCGCTCCGCGATCGTGCCCGTGACCGGGCTGTAGACATCCGACACGGACTTCGTCGATTCCACTTCGCCGAAGGGCGTCGCCGCCTTGACCGCGGCTCCCGCCTCGGGGAGATCCACATAGACGACATCACCGAGGGCGTCCTGTGCGAAGTCGGTGATCCCGACCCGGACGCGGCCGCCTTCGAGACGGGCCCACTCATGCTCCTTCGTGTAGCGAAGATCATCCGGGAACTCCACCGATCTCCCCTCTCATCTCGCCGGATCGACATCTGTCGGCCCGGCACCACGATAGCTCGCGCGTCGGATGTCGCCGAGGTAAGCGAACGCGGCGACGTAGTACTCGACGATCCCGACCGCGTAGCCCGCCCAGCCGGCGACGGTCGCCGCGGCCGCGAGCGGGAGGCCGAGGTTTCCCCACGACACCGCGGGGATCGCAGCCATCAGCGAGAAGGTCGCCAGCTTCCCTATCCAACGGACCTCCACCCGCACATCGCGCCGGAGAAGCGCGATCGCGCCGACGAGGAGGACGGTCAGGTCCCGGGCGAGGATCGCCGCCGCGGCCCACAGCGGGAAGATCCCCCGGAGTACCAGGGCGATCAGCCCGGCGGCGATCGCGAGCCGGTCGGCCACGGGGTCGAGGACCTTGCCGACGTCGGAAACCTGCCCCGTCCGGCGGGCGATGGTGCCGTCGACCCAGTCGGTGGCGACCACGGCCGCGAACAGCACCAAGCCAGTGGTCGTCGTGTCGTGATCGAGGATGAGCGCAACGAAGACCGGGATCAGGGCGATACGGGCGGCAGAGATGCCGTTCGGGACCGTGAGGACACGCGATGACGACGGCGACGGCCCGCTGGCGGTCGAGTTCATCGGTCGGGCCGGCCGGATTCGAACCGGCGACCTTCTGACCCCCAGTCAGACGCGCTAACCAAGCTGCGCCACGGCCCGTAGAACCGCATCCTACCGCCCGCGGTCGCCGCCGGGCTTCCGCGCTCTGAAGCGAAGCCGGATCGGGACCCCCGACAGGCCGAGCTCCCGACGGAGCCGGTTCTCCAGGTATCGCTGGTACGTGGGATCGGGCTCGTGCGCTCCTCCGAAGATCACGAAGGTGGGGGGACCGGTCGCGACCTGCGCCGCGTAATGGAGGTTCCCCGAAGCCCGTGGCGTCGGCCGTTCGCGTTGCGCTTGCTGGATGATCTGATTGACCCGTGCGGTCGGCGCCCGAGCACTCCACCTCCGATGGAGGTCGATGAGGAGCGGGGGGAGACGGTGGATCCCCTGGCCCCGGGTGGCCGAGGTCCGGATCGCTGAGGCGTCGGCGAACGGGACGATCTCGGGCCCGAGTTGTTTGAACGTCCGGTCCTTCTCCTCGACGAGGTCCCACTTGTTGGCGGCGACGAGGAATGCCCGACCCGCCTCCATCACGCGACGGGCGATCTTCTTGTCCTCGGCCGTGAACCCCGCATCCGCATCGATCACGAGGATCGCGACGTGGGCGCGATCGATCGCCTCGGATGCGCGGAGGAAGCTGTAGTACTCGACGCCGCGGACGCTCTGCCCACGTCGCATGCCGGCGGTGTCGACGAACCGGACCTGGCCGAGATCCGGCCACGTCACCAGCGAGTCGACGCTGTCGCGCGTGGTTCCCGCGGTCTCGGCCACGACGCTCCGCTCCTCGCCCAGCAAGCGGTTGAAGAGGCTCGATTTCCCGACGTTCGGACGGCCGACGATCGCGAACCGCCGTTCGTCTAGATCCTGACCGGGCTCCGCCCCCGCGGGCAGGAGGTCGACGACACGGTCCAGCAGGTCGCCGGTACCGCTCCCGTGGAGCGCCGAGACCCCCATCGGCTCACCGAGCCCCAGCCGATCGAACCGTGCGATCTCCGTCAGATCGGCGGGTTCGTCGGCCTTGTTTGCGATCAGCAGGAGGGGCACGGGGGACTTCCGAAGACGACGCGCGAGCTGAGCGTCTTCCTCGGTGATCCCCGTCCGGGCATCGACCACGAACAGGATCACGTCGGCTTCATCGATGGCGCGCTGGGCCTGTTCGCCGGCGAGCGCCTCGATCCCCCGCGCGCCGTGCAGGTACCCGGCCGTATCGATCAGCCCGAACGAACGACCGCGCCAGGTGGCGTCGAGCTGGATCCGATCGCGGGTCACGCCGGGCATGCCGTGCGCGATCGCTGCTCGACGACCGAACAGCCGGTTGACCAGCGTCGACTTGCCGACGTTCTGACGCCCGACCACCGCGATCTTCGGGAGGCTCACGGCACCAGCCCCGGGGCCTGCTCGCGGATAAGCGCGATCGCGTTCCGAAGGGTGGCGTCCGCGTCGAGGACGCCCGTGTCGATCACGATCGCTCCCGGCGGTGGGGTGGGCGGGTTGGTTCGCGCGTCCAGCTCGTCGCGGGCCTCGAGCACCGCCGCGATCTCGTCCGAGCCCGCGCGAGGGCGCTCGCGGACGCGTCGTTCGATCCGCTCCCCCCGGGCGGCCACGAGGTAGAGCTTGACCACCGCATCGGGGAACACGACCGAGCCGACGTCCCGGCCCTCCATCACCGCACCGTTCGATCCAAGCCTGCGCTGTACCTCGTGCATCCACGCTCGGACACGCGGGTGTCGTGCGACCAGGGACACGGATCGCTCGACGTCCGGGGTCGTGAGCTCTCGATCATCGAACCCTTCGACCTTCAATCCGGGCGGGTCGGAGCCAGCGAGTGTGAACCTCAGGCCACGGGTGAGGTCGATCAACGCTTCTTCGTCGTCCTCGGATACCCCGCTCCGGAGCGCCGACGCCGTCAAAGCTCGATACATCAAGCCGGTGTTCACGTAGGGAAGGTGCAATGCTCGGGCGAGGTTGCGCGACAGCGTGGACTTCCCGCTGCCCGCCGCTCCGTCGATCGCGATGACCCTGTCGTCGCTCATCCGGTGACCTCGATCGCCGCCCCGATCGACCGCAGGGTCTCCACGAAGCCGGGGAAGCTCACGGCGGCCGCCTCCATGCCCTCGACCTCGGACGGGCGATCAGCCGCGAGTGAACCGACCGCGAACGCCATGGCAAGCCGGTGGTCCCCGCCGGAAGAGGCCACGCCACCGCGGAGGCCGCCACCCGCGATCACGAGGTCGTCGGCCTTCGCGGTGGCGTGGCCCCCAAGTGTGCGGATGCCTTCGGCGAGCGCCGTGAGTCGGTCACTCTCCTTGACCCTGAGCTCGGATGCTCCCAGGAATCTCGCCTCCGCCGGCGCGTGGGTGGCGAGCATCGCGAGCACGGGTACTTCGTCGATCACGAGGGGAAGCTCATCAGCTTCGACCCTGGTAGAGCGGAGTGCGGCCGTCGGCTCCACGTGGATCGAGCCGACCGGTTCGCCGAGTTCCTCGCCCGTCACCGACGTTTCCGTCACCACGCCCATCCGCGAGAGGACCTCAAGGAAATGCAGACGGGTCGGATTGAGTCCCACCCCCTCGACGGTCACCTCCGAGCCGGTCAGAGCAGCGGCGGCGATCACGAAGGCCGCCGACGATGGATCGCCCGGGATGGCAGCGTCGAACCCTTCGTGCTGGAACCAAGCGATCCCGACCCGGAGACCTTCGCGCCGGACGGGCGCACCGAGCGCTTCGAACGCTCGCTCCGTGTGGTCGCGTGTCGGGGCCGATTCGACGACGAACGTCTCGCCCGACGCCCGGACCCCGGCGAAGAGCAGCGCTCCCTTCACCTGTGCGGACGGAACCTCCGTGCGATGTTCGATCCCGACCAGCCGTCCACCGGTTACGACGAGCGGAGCATGGCCGTCGGTCGTCCGCACGGTCGCCCCCATCGTGCGGAGCGGCGAGGCGACCCTTTCCATGGGGCGGGCACTGAGGCTGGGGTCACCGGTGAGCTCCGTCGTGAACGGCGCGGCCGCGATGAGGCCGGCGAGCAACCGCATCGAGGTCCCGGAGTTTCCGCAGCCGAGGCCGCCTTCGGGTTCAACGAGTCCGTCGCGCCCTTCACCCTCAACCTCAAGCGTTCCGTTCGGGACCTCCCCGAGGGTGTCGTTCCACGTGGAACCGCTACCCTCCACCCAGGACGAAGCGTTCCGAGCCCACAGGTCCAGGGCAGGTCGAGCCTTGACGGTCAGGTCCGCGAGGCAGGAAGCGGTCGATCGCACGTCGAAGGCGCCAGGGAGGCCGGTCAGGCGGCTAAGGCTCGAGGCGGTCGACGCAAGGATCAGCCACCGGTGGGCGATCGACTTGTCGCCGCCGACGTGGACGGTCCCTTGCAGCCGTCCACCGGGCACCACGCGGATCCGCATCGGTCCCCAACCTAGGCCAACCGGATCGGGTCGTAACCGCCAGCGCGGAGCACCTCGCCAGCCTCCTCCGCAGCGGCCGCCGCGACGGTGACATGCACCGTTCCACGACCGCCCTCCGGGGAGTGGACGATCTGGAGGTCTTCGATGTTGACCCGGCCGTCGCCGAGGACCGCCGTGATGCGCGCGAGTGCCCCGGGCTCGTCGGGGATCTCCACCTGGAGGACCGCGACACCCGCGCGGACGGTCGGCTTGGTCGCGAGCCCGAGCCGCGCCCGTTTGGCCTCCTCGAAGGTCCGTTCGACATCGGTTCCTCGCCCCTCGAGTACCTCGTCGCGGATCGCCGTCAGACGAGAGACGTAGAGGTCGATCGCCGACGCGACCTGACCGCGGTTGGCGAGCAGGATCTCGCTCCAGAGGGAAGGGTTCGAGGCTGCGAGCCGTGTCAGGTCCCGGAAGCCGCCGGCCGCGAGCAGCAGGATCTCCGGCTCTCCCGCCTCCTCCATCGCTGCCAGCCCCATCAAGGACGTCGAGGCGACCTGCGGGAGATGGCTCGCGAACGCAACCAGCCGGTCGTGCCGCTCGGGCGAGAGTCGTACGGGCTGCGCGCCGATCCGTCCGATCCATCCCTCGAGCAGCTCGACGGCCTCGGGCTCGACCGCGTCCGTAGGTGTCACCGCCCACACGATGCCGTCGACGACCGAAGGCGACGCGTGTTCCGGCCCCGAACGCTCACTGCCGCCCAACGGATGGCTCGGCACGTAGCGAGACAGATCCCAAGGGTCGACCACCGCACGAGCCTCCGCGACGACGTGCTCCTTGATGCTGGCCGCGTCGGCGACGACCGCGCGGGGCGCGGCCCGCAGGGCGTTCGCCACCGATCTTGCGACGGCGCCGATCGGGGTGCAGACGATCACGAGGTCAGCGTCGGTGACGGCCTCCTCCGCCGAAGCGCATGCCGTGAGCGCGCTTCGGGCGGCTGCCCGGGCGGCGACACCGGGATCGACGTCCCAGCCGCGCACGGTGCACCCGGCGCGGGCCGCCGCCATCGCGATGGACGTCCCGATCAGGCCGGTGCCGACGATCGCGACCCGATCGACCGGTCGTCCGGAGGAGGGATCAGGCGTCGGCATCGAGGTCATCGCGCAGAGCTTCCGCCCCGTCGAGATACACGTGGACGACCTCCCGGAGCCCGCGCTCCGTGTGGAAGTGCATCAAGACCCGCACCACCGACCGCATCGCGCCTGCGACGGAGATCTCGCGTGCGCACAGCAGGGGCACGACGCCGAGTCCGATCCTCCGCGCCGCTTCGGCTGGGAACGCCGAGCGGAGGTCTTCGGTCGCCGTGAACAGGATGCTCACGAGGTCCTCGGTGACGACCTCGTTCCGCTCGATCATCTCCTCGAGGAGACGCTGGGTGGACCCGAGCACGTCTTCTTCGTGATCGGTCCCGACGACGATGGCCCCTCGGGCGGCACGCACCCGCACGACGCGATCCTTTCCCGGCGGTCGATGGATGTCGACGGAGGTCGACGACCCGGGCGTCCTGCGCCCGAGGGCATCAGGCTACATGCCGGAGCCCGGCGACCGAGCATCGTCACCGGCGGAGCGGCTGGCGCGACGTTCCCCTTCGGCTGCGGCACGCTGGAGCGCCAGTAGCTCTTCAGCGGTGAGGTCGCGTCGCTCGCCTGGCTTCAGTCGACCCAGATGGATCGGACCGATGCGGACCCGGACCAGCCGGGTCACGGGCAGGCCCACCGCGGCCAACAGTCGTCGCACCTCCCGCTTGCGGCCCTCGGTCATCACGACGGCGACCTGGCCGCGGCCGGGACGTGCGTCGACGAGCCGGACGGACTTCGCCCGGGCAGGCCCGTCCTCGAGCACCACCCCGGTGCGGGCGCCGGCGAGGAGCCTCGAGGTCGGAGTGGCCGCGACCTCGGCCAGGTACTCCTTCTCGATCCCATAGCGCGGGTGCGAGAGGCGGTTCGCCAGCTCTCCGTCGTTGGTGAGTAGGAGCAAGCCCTCCGAATCGCGGTCGAGACGTCCCACGGGGAACACGCGAGGCCCCTCCGCCGGAAGGAACGAGCGGATGTCGTCACGGCCGCGCTGATCGCGCATCGTGGTGAGCACGCCGGAAGGCTTGTTGAGGACGAGGTATCGCGCCTCCGGGTCCAGGTTGACCCGGGTGCCCGCCAGGGTGACCTCGTCGCGGGTCACGTCCACCTTGTCTCCGAGCGTCGCGGTCCGCCCGTTCACGCTGACCTTGCCCTGTGCGATGAGCTCCTCGCTCGTTCGTCGTGAACCGTATCCGGCGCGCGCGAGGGCACGCTGGAGACGCTCTTCGACCATCAGCCGTCGCCGGGCTCGACCGGGCGCTCCACCTCCGCGTCCTCGTCGTTCGCCTCTTCGTCCCGTACGGCCAGCTCGGCCGCGTCGTCGAGATCACCCGCCCCGGCGCTCAGCAGCGGGGCCAACGACGGCAGGGCCGCGAGCGACGGGAGCCCCAGCCGCTCGAGGAACTGCGGGGTGGTCCCGTAGAGCAGCGGCCGACCGGGGCCTTCGTCCCGTCCCGCCTCTTCGATCAAGCCGCGGTCGGTCAACGCCCGAAGTACCCCATCCGAGTTAACGCCCCGGATCGAGCTGACCTGGTGACGGGTGACGGGTTGCTTGTACGCAACGATCGCGAGGGTCTCCAAGGATGCCTTGGTGAGACGTGCCTGACGAGAGGACAGGATGAATCGCTCGACGGATGCCTGGCTGTCCGGGTGGGTGAAGAGGCGCCAGCCTCCTGCGACGTTCCGTAACACGAGACCGGACCCGCGCTCCTCGAGGTCGTTCGCCAGACGGTCACACAACCGGTCCGCCGTCTGCCGGCTCAGGTCGAGCGCCTGAGCGATGACCGAAGACGTCAGCGGCTCGTCAGAGACGAACAGCAAGGCTTCCAGCGCCCGTGTGTCGTGCGTCTTCACGTCATCCGTCACCGTAGCCTCACCCCGTCCACTCGACCTCGATCTCGCCGAAGGTAGGAGCTTGTTGAAGCTCGACCTTCCCTTCACGGTACAGCTCGAGGATCGCCAGGAAGCGCACCACCACGTGGATACGGTCCTCGCAGTCCGCAACCAGCTCGCGGAACGACGCCTGCCGGCCGTCGAAGGATGCGAAGCGCTCCTGGACGGCCGTCATCGCTTCCGAGACCGTGTAGCGGATCGGGGTCACGTGCGACAGATCGACCGCCGGCGGCGGCCGAAGGAGCCTCGCCGCGAGCGACGCTAGGTCCGCCGCCGTGACCGCCGCCAGCGGGTCGGGGTAGAGCCGCGAGAACTCGGGTCCCGGTCCCACGTCGCGGGCCGAGTACCCCGCCTCGTCTTCGAGCCGCCGGGCAAGATCGACCGCGACCTTCCGGAAAGCTCGGAGCTCCAGGGACCGCGCGTAAACCAGATCCGGGGAGCCGCCGACGATGTCCTCCTCGTCCGGTTCCACCCGCCTCGGGGTCAGCCGTGCGAGCTTGAGCTCCAGGAGGATCGCGCAGATGGCCAGGAACCAGGTGGCCTCCTCGAGGTTCCACCGCTCGGCCTCCTTGGTGTATGCGAGGAACCGATCCGTCACGGTCGCGATCGGGACGTCGCACACGTCCACCTTCTGTTCCAGAACGAGGTCGGCGAGCAACCGGAAGGGCCCCGCGAACCCTGGCACCTCGACCGCGAAGCCGCCGTCCGTCGGGGTGCGCGCTGTTTCGGGCTCGCTCATGGGATCATCCCTCGAACCGCATGGCGGCTCGCACGGCTCGCATCGTCTGGGTCGCGATCGGCCGCACCCGCTCGATACCCGCCGCGAGGACCTCCCTCGCGAGCCCCGGCGTGCGCTCGAGCTCGGCTCGCCGCTCGCGGAACCCTTGGAACCGCTCGATCAGGTGATCGGCGAGCAGGGACTTGCAGTCGACGCACCCGAGCTCGCCCGTGCGGCACGTCGCCTCGACCCGTGCGACGTCCTCGGGCGAAAACGTGCCGTGCAACGCGAAGATCGGACAGATCTCCGGGCGCCCTGGGTCGCCCCGTCGGATCTTCTTCGGGTCGGTCACGAACGAGCGGACCCGAGCCCGGATCGTCTCCGGATCGGCGCTCAACTCGATCGTGTTGTCGAGGGACTTCGACATCTTCCGTCCGTCGGACCCCGGGATCAGCGGCGTCTCGGACAGCAGGGGCTGCGGCTCTATCAGCACGTCCCCATACAGCCGGTTGAAGCGCCGGACGATCTCGCGCGAGAGCTCGAGATGCGAGACCTGATCCTCCCCGACCGGAACGACCTGCCCATGGACGATCACGATGTCAACCGTCTGCAAGAGCGGATAGCCGAGCAGGCCGAAGTTCGCCACGTCGCGCTCGGCCATATCCCGGAGACGCTCCTTGTAGGTCGGCACACGCTCCAGCCATCCGAGGGGCGTGATCATCCCCAGGAGCAGCGCGAGCTCCGCCACCTCCGGGAGCTGGGATTGCCGGTACAGGACGGACCGTTCCGGGTCGATCCCGGCCGCGAGCAGGTCCAGCACCAGGTCCTCGACGAACGCGGGGAGCTCATCGACCCGGTCGTAGTGCGTCGTCAGCATGTGCCAGTCGGCCACGAAGTAGAAGCAGTCGTAGCCCTCGTCCTGCAGGCGGACGGCGTTGCCGACGTTCCCCGCCCAGTGTCCGACGTGCAAGGGTCCGGTCGGACGGAACCCGGTGAGGACGCGCGTTCGTTCGGCGACTGCGCTCACGATGGGGCGATGATAGCGCCGGTCCTGAGCGTGTCCGGGAGCGGACCCTTCGGAACCGCGGCTTCAGAAGTGCAATGCGAGCTGACAGTTCAGTCCAGTTGCCGAATCGCAGAGGGCGCCGGTCAGGGTCGTCAGGAATCCGACGGCGAGGGAACTGAACAGGAACAGGATCACGAGCACGACGAGAGGGAGGTATCGGTCGAAGTTTCGATAAGCCGAGGCCGCATCGGGTGGGAGCGCGAGGGCCAGCATCCTCGCTCCATCGAGCCCCGGGATCGGCAAGAGGTGGAAGACCGTGAGGGACATGCTCGTGTAGCAGAGCGTCAGCATGATCCGGTAGGTCTCGTTGGACAGTCCGGGGACCCTCACGGCGAGGCCGGCCACGATGCCGAGCGCGAGCGTCGCGATCGGCCCCGCGGCCGAGACGATGATGACGTCACGAACCCGGCGATGGAACCGTGAGGGATCGATCGGGGCCGGCTTCCCGTAGGCGGCAGGGATCAGGAGGGTTTGGACCGTCCAGAGGATAGCGATCAGCCCCGGAAGGACCCCGCTTCCGAACGGGTCGAACCACGATGCGGGCTTCCAGGTGAGGCGTCCCCACAGGCGCGGGCTGGGGTCGCCGAGTGACGTCGCCGTGCGAGATCGGACGTACTCCCGCAGACACATCCCGACGAGGAGCGACGCGAGCATGTAGACCGCGAGGCGGAACCCCAGCGCTGTGAAGTTGCCGAGCGCAAGCATCGGGTTCACCCTCCTCCCTCCGGCGGGAACCAACCATGGATCAGCGGTGGCGGCTCGACCGACCCCTCGCTGACCGTCAGCGATGCGAGGGTCCGCGTGGACGCATCCTCGGCGGCGTCCCGGCTACGAGCGTGGATCTCACCGATCGGTTCCCCGGCATCGATACGATCACCGATCTTCGGTCGGAAGACGATACCCACGGCAGGGTCCACCTGCTCGCCCATGCGCACGCGACCCGCGCCGAGCGCGCCGCTCGCCGCGCCGATGGTCTCCGCCTCGACCGCCGCCAAGATGCCGCTCCGATCGGCGACGAGCGGAACGACCAGCGGCGCACGAGGCAGGATCGATGCCGGATCCTCAGTGACGCGGGGATCCCCACCCTGCGCCTCGATCATGCGGGCGAACCGATCCGATGCGGACCCGTCGTCCAAGGCCTTCGCGGCACGGGTGCTGGCTTGGTCGAAGGGGATCCCCTCGGCCGCCTCCAGCGCCCTCGCCGCGAACCAGACCGAGAGGTCACGGAGCAAGCCCCGTCCAGCGCCGCTCAGGACCTCCACCGCCTCGATGACGTCGAGCGCGTTCCCGATCGCCTCGCCGAGCGGCTGGGACATGTCGGTGATCGCGACGCCGCACGGTCGACCTGCGCCGCGTGCGAGCGCCAGGCACGCCTCGGCGAGGTCTCGCGCACTGGCCGCCTCCTTCATGAACGCACCCGATCCGGCCTTCACGTCGAGCAGGATCAGATCCGAGGCGACGGCGAGCTTCTTCGACATCACGCTGGCGGCGATCAGGGGCACGGATGGGACCGTCGCCGTGGCGTCGCGGAGGGCGTAGAGCGCCCCATCGGCTGGCACGAGGCGCGACGATTGCGCCGCGACCGCGCATCCGACCTCCCGGACCTGCCTGGCGATCCGATCGGGCTCGAGGTCCGTCCGGAGCCCCGGGATCGACTCCAGCTTGTCGAGCGTTCCACCCGTGTGCCCGAGCCCGCGGCCCGACAGCTTCGCCACCGCCAGACCGAGCGATGCGGCGAGGGGCGCGAAGACGAGGGTGACCCCGTCGGCCACACCGCCGGTCGAGTGTTTGTCCACGGTCGGTCGCCCCAGATCGCCGAACGTCACGGTCTCGCCGGAGGCGATCATGGCCCTGGTCATCGCGAGCGTCTCGTCGTCGTCCAGGCCGTTCAGCAACGACGCCATCAGGAAGGCGGCTGCGGGACCGTCGCCGATCTCCCCTGCCGCGTACGCGAGGACGAATCGCTCGACCCTGTCGGGAGGGAGGGTCTGGCGTTCGCGTTTCGCGACGATCGTCTCCCGTGGGTCCCAGCTCATCACCGAGAGGATCCCTTCTTCCGGCTGGTCGTGGTGAGCTGAGGCTCGACCACAGGCTCATGGTTCGCACCGGCAGCGGGTGCCCCGAACCCTCCATCTCGACGGGAGCCGACCCTCACGTTCCGAAGCCGATCTGGTCCTCGAACCCTTCTCCCACGAGACCCTCGACCTCAACGCCCAGGAGCTGGGCGACCGTTTGCCCGAGGTCGCCGAACGTCGCGCGGGTCCCGATGTCGTACGGCCCACCCGGCAGACCCGCCCCGAGCAACGGCGTTCGCTCACGTGAGTGGTCGGTGGAAGGGGTGGTCGGGTCGCAGCCGTGGTCCCCCGTCATCAGGAGCACGCCGCCGTCGAGCGCGTCGATCACCTCCGGAAGACGCCGGTCGAAGGCCCGGATCGCGGCCGCGTAGCCCGCCGGGTCGTTACGGTGACCGTACTTGGAGTCGAAATCCACGAGGTTCGAGAACACGAACGCAGGTCCGGGCTTCCGCAAGAGCTCCACGGTCAGATCCAGGCCGTGGTCGTTCGACTCCGAATAGACGGCGTCCGTGATCCCCCGCCCGTCGAAGATGTCTTGGATCTTCCCGACCGCCAACACGGGGATCCCCGCTTCCTTCAGGCGGTCGAGCACGGTCGGTCCCGGCGGCGGAACGCTGAAGTCTCGGCGCTCCGGACGCCGTTCGAAGGCTCCGGGCCGGCCCTGGAACGGACGCGCGATCACACGCCCGACGTCGTGCTCGCCGGTCAGGAGCCGGCGCGCCAGCCGGCACCAGTCGTACAGCTGCTCGAGCGGGACGACTTCGGTATGGGTCGCGACCTGGAACACCGAGTCACCGCTCGTGTAGACGATCGGGAACCCCGTCCGCAAGTGCTCCTCGCCGAGCTCCCGGATGATCTCCGTTCCCGAGGCGGGGACGTTCCCGAGGACCCGCCTGCCGATCGCCCGCTCGAACGCTTGGATGACGTCCGGCGGGAACCCTTCGGGGTAGAGGGGGAACGGTCGCTCGAGCCGGATCCCCATCATCTCCCAGTGTCCCGTGGTGGTGTCCTTGCCGGCCGAGATCTCGGTCGCCCGCCCGTGTGCCGTGCCGGGCTCCGCGCGCGGGACCACACCACGGATGTCGGTGAGGTAGCCGAGGCCCAGGGACTCCAAGTTGGGAACGTCGACACCATCGACCTCCCGCGACGTGTTCCCTAAGGTGTTCGAACCGACATCGCCGTAGGTTGCCGCGTCCGGCGCGTCACCCACCCCCCACGAGTCGCAGACGAGAAGACAGACCCGGGGGACTCGCTGACCCGACGACGTCATCCAGCCCGCTTCTTGCAGTCGATGCACAGCAGCGCCCACGGGATGGCCTCGAGCCGCTCATCCGCGATCAGCTTCCCGCACCGCTCGCACGTCCCGTACGTACCGGCGGCCATCTTCGCGAGCGCGCGGTCCACGTCGTGCAGGTTCGAGCGGAGGGCCTGAACCACAGCGATCACTCGTGCTCGCTCCTCGGTGCTGTGCGAACGATCCGAGAAACCGGTGTCGGCCTCGAACGTGACGTCATCCGACCCGGGATCCGCTCCGTACGCTTCGATCTCGCGAAGGAGGTCCGCCTGCTGCTGCGTCAGCCCTGCGCCTAACCGCTCGAGCATGGCCCCGTCGAGCACCCCTCATCGCCCCTTCCCCGTGCCGCCGCGCGCCCGTGGGTGTGCGGTGTAATACACCTCGCGGAGGTGCTCCCTCGTCACGAGCGTGTAGATCTGCGTCGTGGCGACGCTCGCATGACCGAGCAGCTCCTGGACCACCCGCACGTCGGCTCCCCCTTCGAGGAGATGCGTCGCGAACGAGTGTCGCAGGTCGTGGGGTGATACGCGACGTCCGATCCCCACCCTGGAGGCGTACGCGGCCAGGAGCTTCGCGCATGCCTGTCGCGAGAGCCGGCCACCCCGCGTGTTGAGGAACAGAGCGCCACGTGTCCGCTGACCCACGAGACGCGGCCGAGCGCGGGTCAGATACGTGCCCACCGCATGCTGCGCATGACCGCCGATCGGTACCTCTCGTTCCTTCCCACCCTTCCCGACGACGCGAACGAACCCGCCTTCCAGATCGAGGTCGTCGACGTCGAGCCCGGTGAGTTCCGAGACGCGCAAGCCTGCCCCGTAGAGGACCTCCAGGATCGCGCGATCACGGAGGCCGGTCGAGGTGGAACGGTCCGGCGC
>JALYLP010000251.1 GCA_030774195.1 Actinomycetota bacterium
ACCATTACATCCCTTGGCAAGAGAGAGCGCGGTGTCGGGATCACGACCCGGAGATCTTCTTCCCCGAGAAGGGAGGCTCATCGAGGGAGGCCAAGCGGATCTGTAGCGAGTGTCCCGTCCGCATCGAGTGTCTCAACTACGCCCTCCGCCGCGATGAACGTTACGGCGTGTGGGGAGGGATGAGCGAACGGGAACGGCGGCGCCTGAAACGCATGGCGTCCTGAGAGACCGAACGGCGAGGGAACGAAAGGGGGCAAGGCATGGCGATGGCCAAGAGGAGCAGCGCGAAGAAGAGCGCTGCCAAGCGGCGGCCTGCCAAGAAGGCTGTGGCACGGAAGAGGACCACGGCCCGGAAGAAGGCCACAGCCCGCAAGCGCCCGGCAGCCAAGAGGACTGCGGCCGGGAAGAAGGCTGCGGCGACTCGGAAGCGGAAGACCGCCAAGAGGAGTGCGGCCGGGAAGAAGGGCGCGGCGACTCGGAAGCGGACGACCGCCAAGCGGTCGGCGGCCGGGAAGAAAGCTGCCGCGACTCGCAAGCGGACCGGCAAGAAGACGACGGCGCGCAAGAAGACGACCGCCAAGAAGAGCACAGCCAAGCGGCGGACGGCCAAGAAGTCTTCTGCCAAGAAGAGCACCGCGAAGCGGCGTCCTGCCAAGAAGACGGCGGCCCGCAAGAGGACCAGCGCCAAGAAGCGCTGAGCGTCGGTGCATGATCACGGAAAGGGGCCCCTCGGGGCCCCTTTTCCGTTCCAGCTGGCCGCCCGATGCTAGGCTCGCGGCCCGCGTGAACCGCGCATGAGTGCAACCACCGCATACTCCTCTCCGCCCGAGCGCGTCCCCTCGGTCCTCGTCGTCCTCGCGGTCCGAGACGCGGCCGAGTGGCTCCGCGAGTGCCTCCAAGCCCTCGCGGCACAGACGTACCCTCGTATCGGCGTGCTCGCGGTCGACGACGCCTCCGCCGACGGCTCGAACGAGTTGCTCGTCCAAGCCCTCGGCGAGGGCCGGGTGCTCCGGCACGACACCCGTCTCGGACTCTCCCACCGCTTCGACGAGGCCGTCGCGCATCCGGTCGCCGCCGAGGCGGACTTCGTCCTACTGCTGCATGACGACGCGGTCCTCGATCCCGAGGCCGTCGCCAGGATGGTGGAAGCGACCATGCTCGCGGGCGCCGAGCGCGTCGGGATCGTGGGCGCGAAGATCGTCGACTGGGATCATCCTCGCCGCCTCCGCGACGTCGGCCGGTCCGCCGACCTGTTCGGTCACCCTTACTCGGCGTTGCAGGCTGAGGAGATCGATCAGGGCCAGTTCGATCGGGTCCTCGAGGTCCTGTCGGTCGACTCGTGCGCGATGCTGGTCGCTCGGGAGGTCTGGCAGACGAGCGGCCTGTTCGACGAACGGCTCGGCGACGACGACGGCGATCTCGATCTGTGCTGGCGAGCTCGGATCGCCGGGTTCAACGTTCTCATGACTCCGCTCGCACGCGTGCGCCACGCTGCCGTCGCCGAGCGCGACGATCGACCGGGCGTCGAGCGGAGTCGCCGGTACGAGGAGGATCGTGCGGCGCTCGCGTCCGTCCTCAAGAACGACGGGCTGCTGACGTTGGCGTGGGTCGTCCCGCTCGGTGTGGTGCTCACCGTGGTTCGACTGCTCTTCCTCTTGCTGTCTCGCCGGTTCGAGGAGGCGTTCGACGTCCTCGCCGCGATCGGGTGGAACGTCGCACACCTGCCCGGCACGCTCCGTGCCCGGCGTCGCGTCCAGAAGCACCGGCGGATCAAGGACCACGTGCTTCGGAGATTCACGGAGTCCGCGGGACTCCGGCTTCCGCGCTGGTTCACGACGGCCGAGCGGATCTTGGAGGAACAGCGCGAGCTCGAGGCAGGGGAGGCCGATGAGCCCGCGGCCGCAAGGCTTCGTCAGCGAACCGTCTCGCTCGTGTCGGCGCATCCGGTGATCGTCGCGTGCTTCCTCGGGATCGTCGTCGGCGCCCTGGCCGCGAGGGGCCTCTTCGGATCCGATCGACTTTACGGAGGCGCGATCCCGACGTTCCCGACCTCGCCGTCGGGCTTCTTCGCGGAGCTCGTGTCCGCCTACCGGACGACCCCGCTCGGCGGGTCCCTCGGGGCGAGCCCGGCGCTCGGGCTCATGGGCGGACTGTCCGGTCTGCTGTTCGGCAGCACGACCCTGGCCCAGAAGATCATGGTGGGGGCCGGGCCGGCCCTTGCTGCGGTCCTCTGTTACCGCGCGGCGGTCCGCTTGACGGGTCGTCCGGGCCCATCGGTGGTTGCCGCGTCCGCGTACGGGCTCTCGGCGGTCGTGCTTTCGGCTTTCTCCGACGGCCGCGTCGCGCTCCTCACGGCGCTGATCGTCCTACCGGCGCTGGTCGAACGGCTCGAGGTTGCGTTCGCGCCGGCCGAGCCCCCCGACGGACGCTGGCGATCCATCGCGGGGCTGGCCGTCACGATCGCGGTCGGGGTTGCGTTCGTCCCCGGCTTGTTGCTGGCGATCGTGGTCGTCGCGCTCGCCCAGGCCATCGCCGGCTCACGCCGGGCGCGCGGGGTTGCGATCGTCGCGCTGTCCTCGGTGGGCGCGGCCATCCTCCTGTTCCCGTTCGTCCCCTCGCTCGTCGCTGGACACGGAGCGGCGCTCGGCTCGGAACTGGGATCGAGCGATCCGTGGCACCTGGTGCGGCTCGCGTTCGAAGATGGGCCCGCGACGTGGGCGCCGGCGCTGTTCCTCCCGGTGGCCGCACTGCTCGGCCTCGCCCTCGCGAGCGGCGACCGACGAGGGCCCGCTCTCCGGGCCGGCCTGGTCGCGATCGCCGGGCTCACCCTCGCGTGGCTCTCGGCGGCCGGCTACCTTCCCGGGCAGATCGCGAACACGCCCGTGTACGTGTCGATGACGGCCACCGCCGAGGCCTTCTTGGTGGCGTTCGGGCTCGCATCCGCGATGGGCGGTCTCGGTCGTGAGGCGTTCGGTTTCCGCCAGGTGGGGACGGCGCTGCTGACCCTCACGCTGGCGGGGGGGATCCTGCTCCAAGCCGTCGCCGCCATGACCGCGGAGTGGGCGATCGGCGGTCCCGACCGCATCCCGGCTGCCTGGGCCTTCGTGGACTCTTCCTCGAAGGGGTCCTTCCGCGTCCTGTGGATCGGCGGAGACGATGGTCGCTCGTTCCCGGCGCCGGGGGGGGACCCCCAAGGGGTGGTCGAAGCGGGGGCGGCGACGCTCCGATACGGGATCACCACGCGGGTCGGCGGACTCGCGATCGACACCGCGAGACCGTTCGTCGGTCCGGGCAGCGACGCGATGCGCGACGCGCTCGGCGAGATCCTGTCGGGCACCTCGATCCACGGTGGAGCGCTCCTTGCGCCGTTCGGCGTGCGATACCTCGTCGCGAGCGACGACCAGCTGAGCGATGCCGCCCGAACGATGCTGGACGCCCAGGTCGATCTGGATGTGGTCCCGGCAGCAGGGCTCGCGATCTGGGTGAATGACGCGTCCCTCCCACCGGCAGCCGTGTTGAAGGCGAACGCGAAGACCGCGCACATCGTCGCGGCCGGGCAGCCGGCAACGACTCAACAGCTGACGGCGGTGCCGGCGGTGCCGCTCCAGCAGGTGGTGGGCGGGTGGTCCGGTGCGACCGGCGGCGGGAACCTCGCCGTGGTCTCCACGGAGTTCGACGATGCGTGGACGGTGCAGGGACGAGCTGGCGAGCCGGCTCGGGCCTTCGGGTGGGCGACCTCGCTGCCGGTGGAAGGCCCCTCGATCTCCATCCGGTACGGCGCACAGCTGCCACGCACGATCGCGATATGGGTGCTCGCCGCGGTGTGGGCCGCCGCGTTGTGGATCACTCGGAAGCCGGTCGCTCGATGAACGGATCGGCGCGATGAGGAGGATCGGGCGAGGCGTTCTCGTGCTGATCGTCGCGGGCCTGGTCGTCGTGGGCGGCATCGCCGCGGAGCGCCTCGGGCCGGCCGCCCCCGCCGCCGCCGCGCGGGGCACCGCCGTCTCGAGCGTGTGGCTGTGCCCGCACGGCGGCGGCGAAGGGTGGACCGGGGTGATCGCGCTTGCCGATCCCGGCCCGCAGCCGGTGGAGGTTCGCCTGACCGAACTGAGCAACGGCGCGCCGTCAACACCGGTTGAGATCACGGTGCCGGCCGGTCACGAGGTCCTGCAACCGGTGGAAGCGGGGTCGACCGCCGACGCGACGTACATCGAGGTGTTCGGCGGTTGGGTCGCCGCAGGCTGGCTCGTGCGGTCGGCGCCCCCGTCGCACGGGCTCGGCGTCGAGCCGTGCGCCCCCGCCGCATCACGAACCTGGTTCACGACCGACGCCGACACCCAGCAAGGACATCGTTCCTACCTGGTGGTGATGAACCCCTTCTCGGTCGAGGCCGTGTTCGACGTGGCTCTGTTCCGACCGCGTCTGCCCCCCGTCCGGAGCGCTGACTGGATCGACCTGACGCTCGCTCCCGGACGAAGCATGGCGCTCAGCGTCGGCGGCAAGGTGCTCGGCCAGGACATCGTCGGCGCCGAGATCGACGTGAGTCGAGGTCGCGTAGCCGCGGGGAGCCTCAGCGTGAGCCCCGACGGCGGGGTCCGGTCCGTCCTCGGCGCGCCCACCACCACGACGACCGCCTACCTGCCCGTCGCCGACGGCGCAGGACAGTCCGAGCTCGCCGTGTTCGTCCCCGGGACCCAGGGGATGCAGTTCGCGGCCCAGCTCCTGTCATCGGTCGCGCCTCAGGCGGCGGGAACCGCGGGGAGCACCCAGCAGCCCGGCGCATCGACCGCGGGTTATCCGATCATCTCTATCGGTCCCTCGTCCGTGAACGTCACGTCCGAAGCGGGGGTGCCGTTCGTCGCCACCCTCCGAGCGAGGGGACAGCAGAGCGACGATGCCGCGACGGGAGGCGCGGTCGCGCCCGCCCCCGCATGGGTCGTGATCCCGACGGTCGACGGAGAGCCCGCGCACCCACAGCTCGTGCTGGTGGATCCGGGACCGACCGCCGTTCAGGTCACGCTGCAGCTCCTCACGCAGGGATCGGGTGTTCCCGGCCCTCAGGTGACGATCACTGTGCCGGCCGGCCGCGTCGCCGGCGCTCCGAAGGGATTCCTCGAGCAAGCAGACCGAGCGGCCGTCCTCGTTACCGCCGACGGGCCGATCGTTGCGCTCGGCGCCTCAACCTCGGGAGGATCGAAGGGGCTGGCATCGTATGGATCGGCCGTCGGGATCCCGATGCCGCTGGATACGCCCGGCCTCGGCTGAGCCCGGTACGCTTCGCACCGGTATCATCGGACGTGATCCAGAGGTTTCGATAGTCCCCATGGCCAGAGGACAACACACCCGCAGGCGCCGGTTCGGCCCGGTCATCGCCATCGTCGTTACGGTGGCTGGCCTTGTGATGCTCGTGTTCGGTGGCGTTGCGTACGCCGCATACCGGTACGAAGCGGGTCACGCGGATCGGATCCTCCCGGGTGTCACGATCGCCGGAGTCGACGTCGGGGGGATGACCCGCCCAGAGGCGACGCGAGCGGTCGGGTCGCTCGTTCGAAGCGACCTCCGAGCCCAACTGACGGTCACGATCGGTGAGGACCACTGGACGACCACGCTCGGCGCCCTCGGTCGTCAGGCGGCGGTCAAGCGAGCGGTCCAGGGTGCGTTCCTCGCCGGGAACGGCATGGGGACGTTCGATCGTGCGTGGCACCGCATCCGGCATGAGGCGCTCGGCGTCGATCTACCGCTTGACTACCGGACGACGGGAGGCGGGGTCGATGCCTGGGTCCGGCGGATCGCGAAAGATGTGTACATCGCACCTCGCGATGCGTCGATCGGGCTCGACGGTGGGCTCACCGACGTCAGGTTCACCCACGCCAAGACGGGGTCGACGGTGCCGCAGCGATCCGCGGCGACGGCGGTCCGCACGGCCCTCGCCGCAGGAGACGACACCGTCGTGCTCCGCACCCGGATGGTGCAACCGAAGGTCACGGATGACACCCTCGGCCGCACGATCGTCGTGCATGTCGATCGGAACGAGCTCGATCTCTATGACGGCTTCCACGTGATGCGTACATGGGACGTCGCGACCGCGAAACCGGGCTTCACCACGCCCGTCGGGGACTGGACGATGTACGACAAGCAGGTCGACCCCACCTGGCACAACCCCGCGCCGGATGGTTGGGGTGCGGGCGAGCCGCTCGTGGTTGGACCCGGACCCGGCAATCCGATGGGCCCGCGCGCGCTCTACATCACAGCCCCGGGGTTGATCCGCATCCACGGGACGAGCGACCCGGCCTCGATCGGACGCTACGCGTCCCACGGCTGTATCCGGATGCAGAACGACGAGGTCACCGCGCTCTATCCGATGGTGCCGGTGGGAACTCACGTTTTGGTGGTTGGCTATCGCCCGGCGAGCGCGGGCTACTGGGACACCCCACCCGGCAAGGACTCCTGAGAGTCCGGTCGCCAGGAGTACTTGAAATCACACGCGTGTGATCTAGGCTGCCCGTCATGCGGGTCTGCGCGAAGATGCGGTGCTCCCAGGAGCCGGTCGCTACCGTCTCCCTCGTGTACACGGAGCGAACGGTCGTCGTCCATGACCTGTTCGACGAGTGCGACCCGAACCTCCTCGATCTCTGCTCCGAGCACGTCCGGCGCATGACGCCCCCGGTTGGCTGGGTCGTCCAAGACCGCCGGACGACCACCGTCGCGGTCTGATCGACGACCGCGCGGAGCTCCGGGCCTCACCTCGGACCGATGGCCTCAGGCAGATGGCGCTGGTTCTGTCCCCCGTCCGGGGTCCCGTCGACGAGGGCCGGGGACCATCCGGTCGCGAGCGGCCCAGACGAGAGATGACGGGAGCGTGCTATGGCCTGCACGACCTGCGGCGCCGAAACTCTTTATATGCCCGACAGCAACGGCACCTGCCCCACCTGCCGACAAGGCGATCTCATCGCGATCTCGATGACCGTGGGCGACCGCGATCTGAGGTTCACCACCTGCCACCTCTGCGAGGCGAAGTGGTGGTTCCAGGAAGGGGAGCTTGTCCCGTTGACGTCGGTGATCGATCTCGTGGTCAAGAAGTGATGCGCTGAGGCATCCGCCCGGCCGGTCCGCCGGCTTCGGTAGGATGCCGCTCCGTGACCGATCCCGATCTTGACCGCATCTTCAAGGCGTATGACGTGCGCGGGGTCGTCCCCGACGAGCTCGATGCGAACATCGCTCGTCGGATCGGAGCCGCCTTCGCCGCATGGACCAACCACCCAGCCATCCTTCTGGGTCGCGACTGCCGGATATCCTCTCCCGAGCTCGCCGCAGCCATCACGGAGGGCGCAACCTCGGTGGGAGTGAACGTCGTCGATCTCGGCCTCGCCTCGACCGACCTCGTCTACTTCGCGAGCGGTTCGCTCGATCTCCCCGCCGTGATGCTTACCGCCAGCCACAACCCGAAGAACTACAACGGATTGAAGTTCTGCATGCCCGGCGCGCGACCGGTCGGCGAGGACTCCGGACTTCGGGATATCCGGGCGATCGTCGAGCGCGGTGACGCCTCTCCGGCCGCGACCAAGGGGACCGTTTCCCATCGTGACCTGCTCGAGCCTTACACCGAGCACGTGCTTTCCTTCGTGGACGCCGCCGCCCTGCGGCCGATGACCGTCGCGGTGGACACGGCCAACGGGATGGGCGGACTCGTCGTCCCTGCGGTCATGGCGCGTCTGCCGGTGACGCTCCGCCATCTCTATGCGGAGCTCGACGGCACGTTCCCCAACCATCCCGCTGATCCGCTCGATCCGGCGAACCAGAAGGATCTCAAAGCCGCGGTGCTCGAGCATCACGCGGACGTTGGCCTCGCGTTCGACGGAGACGCGGATCGCGTGTTCTTGGTGGACGAGAAGGCAGAGGACGTCTCCGGTTCCCTGCTCACCGCCCTCGTCGCCCGAGCGATGCTTCGCCAGGAACCGGGTGCGAAGATCGTCCACAACCTGATCTGTTCTTGGATCGTCCCCGAGTCGATCCGCGCCGAGGGTGGCGTGCCGATCCGCACCCGCGTCGGTCATTCGTTCATCAAGCAGGTGATGGCCGAGACGGGCGCGATCTTCGGTGGCGAACACTCCGGCCATTACTACTTCCGCAAGAACTACCGTGCCGACTCGGGGCTGATCGCGGCGGTGGTCGCTCTCGGCGAGCTCTCGTCGGCGGGGGAGCCGCTGTCCGACGTCCTCGCGCCGTTCCGCAAGTACTTCGACTCCGGGGAGATCAATTCGCGGGTCGACGACCCGAAGGCGAAGATCGAACAGATCGCGGGTGCGCTCGCGGATGGCCGGCAGGATCGGCTCGACGGGCTCACGGTCGAATATCCAGACTGGTGGTTCAACGTCAGACCCTCGAACACCGAGCCCTTGCTCCGGCTGAACGTCGAAGCGACGACAGCCGAGTTGCTCGCTCGCAAGACCGCGATGGTGCTGGACCTGATCAGGAGCTAGCTCCGAAGAAGGAGGACGACCGCGTGACGCTGGACCCGGAACTGCTACGGATCCTTGTCTGTCCGAACGATCGTGGCGAGGTCGACTACCACGAGGAGGAACAGGTGATCGTCTGCCGGGCGTGCGGCTACCGCTACCCCGTGCGCGATGACATCCCAGTGATGCTGATCGATGAGGCCGAGAAGCCGGCTGCGGGGAAACGGTGATCGACCTCGACGACCCGGGGGCGGTGCGGGCGGCCGACCCGTCCGACATGCTTGGTGCGGTTGCGGCCTTGCCGCGTCATGTGGCCGAGGCGTACGCGAACGGGCGCGCGGCGTCCGGCCTGCCCGATCTGACCGGCCTCACCTCCGTGGTGTGCTGCGGGATGGGAGGCTCGGCGGTCGCCGGGGACGTCTTGAAGCAGGCGTTCCGCGAACGGCTCGGCATCCCGGTCGACGTCAACCGCTCACCGGTGCTCCCGGCGTTCGCCGGCCCGAGCACGCTGGTGGTGGTGTCGTCGTACTCGGGGAACACCGCGGAGACGCTTGCTGCGTTCCACGAAGCAGCAGCTCGGGGGTGTCGGATCTTGGCGATCACGGGCGGCGGCGCCCTACGCGAGGAGTGTGCGGCGCGCGGCTGGGCCGCCGTTCACGTGCCCGGCGGCTTCCAGC
>JALYLP010000252.1 GCA_030774195.1 Actinomycetota bacterium
GCCGAACTCCATCCACGCGTAGAACGGGTGGCCGGTCCCCGCCCTCGCGGAAGGGGTGTTGAACGCGTGGATGTTGCACTGCGCGAGCAGCCGCTCGGTCAGCCGCGACGATCCGTTCGGGGCCCACGCGGGCGGCGCGTCGATCGCGATCACGTCGGGCCGGAGCTCGCCGACCAGCAGCCCGAGGCGGTCGGTCCCGACCTTCGAAACGATCCGCACCGGTTCGCGGGCGTCGTCCAGCAGGACCAGATCCATCCCCTTGCGCGCCGCGCCGACGTCGATCCCGAGCGCGAGCACTACCTAGATCGAGCCTTGGCGCGAGGGAGCCTGCCGCCGGTGCGCGAGGAAGTCCAACAGGTCGCTCCTGGTCAGGACTCCAACGACCTGGCCGGCCTTCGCCACCAGCACCGCCGGGGCACGCTCGAGCTCCTCGAACGCGTCGTCGACCGCGGCGTCCCATTCGACGACGGGGATCGGCGGCGCCATCACAGAGGCGACGTCGGCCTGGAGCGCGTCGGGGTCGCGGAACACCCGCTCGAGCAGTTCGCGGTCGCGGATCGACCCGACGAACTGAGCGACGTCGGTCGATGCCTCGCGGACGACGGGCGCCTGCGAGATACTGTGCGTCTGCAACACGTCGACGGCCTGGCGCACCTTGTCGTGCGCGAGGACGGTGATCACGGCCGGCAGCTCGTCGCCCTTGGCCTTGAGCACCTGCTCGACCCGGATCACCTCCGGTCCTTCGAGGAAGCCGTACTGGCGCATCCACGAGTCCGAGAAGAGCTTCGACAGGTACTGCCGGCCGGTATCGGGGAGCAGCACGACGATCGTGGCGTCCTCGTCGTAGTCGCGTGCGACCGTGAGCGCCGCGGAGACGGCTGAGCCGCCCGAGCCGCCGATCAGGATGCCCTCCTGACGGGTCACGGCGCGCGCGGTGAGGAAGGCCTGACGGTCGGGAACGCGCACCCATCGGTCCACGAGGGCGGGGTCGAAGGTGTCGGGCCAGAAATCCTCCCCGATCCCCTCCGTGAGGTACGGACGGGGGGTGTCGCCGGTGTAGACCGAGCCCTCCGTGTCGGCGCCCACGATCGTGACCGACGGCTTCATGCGCTTGAGGTAGCGCGCGACACCGGTGATCGTGCCGCCGGTTCCGACGCCCGAGACGAACACGTCGATCGTCCCGTCGGTCTGTTGCCAGATCTCCGGACCGGTCGTCTCCTCGTGCGTCTGCGGGTTGACGGGGTTGAAGTACTGGTTCGGCTCGAACGCGCCCGGGATCTCCGAGGAGAGCCGGTCGGCCACCGAGTAGTAGGACTCGGGCGACTCGCGAGCCACCGCGGTCGGGCAGATCACGACCTCCGCCCCGTACGCGCGCAGGAGCGCGATCTTCTCCTGGCTCATCTTGTCCGGCATCACGAAGATGCAGTCGTACCCCTTGACGGCGGCCGCGATCGCCAACCCGTGACCGGTGTTTCCCGACGTGGGCTCCACGATCGTGCCGCCTGGACGCAGTTTCCCTTCGCGCTCGGCCGCCTCGATCATCCGGATCCCGATCCGATCCTTGACCGAGCCGCCGGGGTTGAGCATCTCCAGCTTGGCGAGCACCGTGGGTCGCAGACCCCGCGTCACGGCGCGGAGACGGACGAGCGGGGTATCGCCCATCGCATCCAGGAACGAATCGAGCACCTGCATCGTCGAGGGTCCCTTCACGTGCTGGGAGGCGCCTATCGTCCCACGGCACCGGTGCTGCCGTCCCTCTCGGCGCTTGCGCGACCCCTCCAGGTGGGGACGGTAAGCTGCCGATGCGTCGGTGGACCGAAAGGGAGATGCCGAGGATGTGCGAGTCGACGTGAGCGACGGAGAGCGCGGACCGGACCCGGGCGGGGAGAAGCTGCTCGTGGTCGACGACGATCCGTTCATCGCTCGACTCCTCGAGATTGAGCTGGCCGCAGCGGGCTACCAGGTTCGGGTCGCGAACGATGGGGAGCAGGCGATCCAGCTGGTCCAGCAGGACCCGCCGGACCTCGTGATCACCGACGTGATGATGCCCCACGTGGACGGGTTCGAGCTGACCCGCCTCCTCCGCCAGGACCCGCGCACCGCGGCGGTCTCCGTGATCATCCTCACCGCCCGGGGACTCTCCGCGGACAAGCTCGAGGGGTTCGCGATCGGCGCCGACGACTACGTCGTCAAACCCTTCGATACCCCGGAGCTCCTCGCGAGGGTGCGCGGCGTCCTCCGGCGCTCGAAGGAGATGAAGGACGAGTCCCCGCTGACCGGACTGCCGGGGAACGTCCGGATCCAGGAGGAGATCGAGGAACGTGTCTCCTCGGGGAACGAGTTCGCGTTGCTCTATGCCGACCTCGACCAGTTCAAGGCCTTCAACGACCACTACGGGTTCGCGCGCGGAGACCAGGTGATCCAGGAGCTCGCCCGCACGATGGAGAACGTGCTCGAGGAGCTGGTTCCCGGGGACGCGTTCGTCGGGCATCTCGGAGGAGACGACTTCGTGCTCGTCGTGCCGCCGTCGGCCGCCGCGCTCGTGGCCGACACGATCGTCCAGCGCTTCGACGACCGTTCGCCGGACTACTACGACGAGGCCGACCGCGAGCGTGGGTGGATCGAGGTGCTCAACCGGCGCGGCGAGCAGCAACGGTTCCCGCCGTTGACGATCTCGATCGGGATCGCGAGCACCCAGCGCCGCCGTTTCGCGCACTTCGCCGAGGTCGTCGCGGTCGCGACGGAGATGAAGAACTTCACGAAGTCGACGCCAGGCTCGTCCTGGGCGATCGACCGCCGGACGACCTGAGCCCGCCGACCTGAGGCCGGGGCTCAGGTGCCGGGGAGCGTGCCCGGCTGCGCCAGGAAGTAGCCCTGTCCGTACTTCACACCGAGCTCGAGGAGCGTCTGCAGCTCCGCGTCGGTCTCGATCCCCTCGGCGACGATCGTCATGTCCATCTCCTGCGCGAAGGAGATCAGTGCCCTCGCCAGGGCGCGCTTGCCCCGGTCCCCGTCGATCGAGCGGGTGAGCGAGATGTCGACCTTCACGATGTCGGGCGCGATCTGCAGGGTGTGGCGCAAGCTGGCGTACCCGGCGCCGGCATCGTCGATCGCGATCCGCACGCCGAGCGCGCGGAGCGGTGCGAGCCACCGGGCGAGCTCCTCGTAGTCGTCCACCGCCTCGTGCTCCGTGATCTCGACGACCATCCGTTCGGCGACCGGCTCGAGGATCGGGGCGAGCTCGGGGGAGCGGGCGGCGCGGTGCGAGCAGTTGACCGAGAGGTAGGAGCGGGGCGGCAGCTTGGAGAGCCCGAGCACGGCCTGCCGGATCGTCGAGAGCTCGAGCTGGACCCCGATGTCGAGCGCCCTAGCTTCGGCGAACCACTCGTCGGGCCGGCGCATGGGGAACGACCGGAACCGCGCGAGCGCCTCGACCCCGATCACGTCGTGGTCCTCGAGGTTGACGATCGGCTGGAACGCCATGGACATCCCCTCGCCCGCGACGAAGCGCAGGATCTCTTCGCGGCGAGCCTCGATCTGCTCCTGCTCGATCTCCTCGCGACGGAGCTGGGACGAGAGCTCGTGCACGATGCCGCCGACCACCTCGTCCGAGAGGCTCGTTCCGCCCTGCGCAACCCGGCGGATCGATCCGAGGATGTCTTCGGCCGCGGTCCCCTTGACGAGGTAGCCGACGCAGCCGGCGCGGAGCATCTCGAGCACCGTCGGACGGTCCTCGAACGCGGAGAGCGCGATCACGCGGGTCCCGGGGGAGAGCCGCTGGATCTCCCGTGCGGCCCGGGGACCGCCGCCGGCGGGCATCTTGACGTCGAGCAGAGCGACATCGGGCTGCTCCCGCTGAGCGAGGGCGATCGCCTCGTCCGCGTCGGCCGCCGCCCCCACGAAGAAGATCCGGTCCTCTTGCGCGAGGAGCTCGGCGAGGGCCCCGCGCAGGGCGGGCTCGTCGTCCGCCACCAGGACGCGGATGCGTTGGGGCGAGGGGGACATGGCTGTTTCGGCTAGGGGGAAGCTACGCACGACCTGCGAACCGTACCCACCGGGGATGCCCCATGCAATCGCCCGGCGGCATGGACTCGGTATCCCCCGTCTGTCCCACCGGACCCTAGTGGTGGGGGCCGGACGCCCACTCTTCGCGGAGGATCCCCATCATGAGCGTGTCGTGGATCTCACCATCGAACCAGGCGTGGGCGCGGAGCCGGCCCTCCTCGACGAAGCCGGCCTTCGTGTATGCGCCGACCGCTCGTTCGTCGTCGGCGAGGACCTCCAGGCCGATCTTGCGCATCGCCAGGTCGCGGAAGGCGAAGTCGACGAGCGCCCGGACGGCATCCTGACCGAACCCCTTCGACCAGTACGCTCGTCCGAGCGTGATCCCCAGGTGACACGTCCGCTGGAAGTGATCGATGAAGTGCAGCTCGCATTCGCCGATCAGCTCGTCGTCCACCTCGATCACGAAGCGCATCGTCCGAGGATCGGGCTCCTCGAGCCGTTCCTCGAACCGATGCTCGAGCTCGGCGAGGGAGGCGGGACGCGCCGGCGTGTCGGAGGCGCGGGCCATGAGCTCGAGGTCGTCGTCGAGCAGCTCGTGCAGCACCGGCAGATCCTCGCGCTCGATCGCGCGGAGCGTGACGTGTTCGCCGTGGAGCATCCTGGGCATCTCCTCCTCTGCCGCTCCTTCGGCCGAGTCTAGCGGCCGAGGTTTGCCCGCCAGCCGCCCCACCCGTAGCCTTGCCGCCATGCCGGTATCGGTCGGGGAACCGCTCACGCTCGAGGACGTCGTCGCGGTGGCGCGCGGCGCGCAGGTGGCGTT
>JALYLP010000253.1 GCA_030774195.1 Actinomycetota bacterium
GCGCGCGCGGGATCCAGCCGCGCAGCGCCGGGGATCTCGGCGTTCGCGGTCGCCGCGCCGAGGGCTCGGCAGAGCGCGTCGTCCCAGTCCAGACCGACATCGAGCCCGGTGACGAGCCCGGCCAAGAAGGCGTCGCCGCTACCGACCGGGTAACGACCGCGCACGTAGAGCATCCCCTCGTACAGGGTGCCGTCGGGCGCCGCGAGCACGACCCCCTCGGCTCCTCGCGTCACCAACGCGGCATGCCCGTCGCCGCCGGCGAGGTCGCGCAGCTTCCGGGCGGCGGTGAGCGCCTCTCCGTGCCGGGCGGTCGGAACGTCCAACAGCTCGCGCGCCTCGGTCGCGTTCACCTTGACGATGTCGGGCTTCGCCTCGAGCGCGAGCCGGAGCCGGTCACCCTCGCAATCGACGGCGACCTGGAGCCCCGCGGCCCGCGCTTCGACGACCAGGTCCCGGTAGCCCTCGTCCGGGGCACCCCGCGGGAGCGAGCCGCTGATGGTCAGCCATCGAGCATCGGGGAACAACGAGGCGCACGCGTGCGTCAGCTCGGCCCAGGCGGCGCTCGGAACCACCGAACCGTGCTCGTAGAACTCGGTCAGCCCACCCGATTCGCGATCCGCGACCGACAGCGACGAGCGGTTCTCACCGTGCGACCAGACGAACACGCCCGGAACGCCCTCGGCGGAGAGCTGTTCCTTGAGCCATTTCCCGGCATGCCCGCGGAGCAGGCTGACCGCGGTCGCCTCGCCGTTCAGCGTGTGCGCTGCCCGCGCCACGTTCAGACCTTTGCCGCCGGCCGTCGCGACGAGTCCCATCGGCCGATGGATGTCACCCTTGATGAGGCGATCAACCTCGAACAGCTTGTCGATCGACGGGTTCGCGGCGAGACAGACGATCATGCGGCAGCCCCCCGGGTGAGCACCGACCTACGATAGCTGGATGACGCGCATCGAGCTCGTCGAGGGTGACATCACGGAAGCACACGCCGACGCGATCGTGAACGCGGCGAACTCGACGTTGCTGGGTGGTGGCGGCGTTGACGGCGCGATCCATCGTCGGGGCGGGGCGACAATCCTCGACGCGTGCCGCGATCTTCGCCGCGAACGCTACCCAGACGGACTGCCGGTCGGTGAGGCGGCCGCGACGACGGCAGGCGAACTGCCCGCACGGTGGGTGATCCACACCGTCGGTCCGGTTTACCGGCGTGAACGCGATCCAGCCTCGCTCCTCGCTCGGTGCCACCTGGCATGTCTGCGCGTCGCGGACGAGCTCGGCGCGGCGACGGTAGCGTTCCCGGCGATCTCGACCGGCGCGTACGGCTACCCCGTGCGGGAGGCCGCGGCCGTCGCGATCGACGCGGTGCGGGATGCCGACACGACGGTGGACGAGGTGCGGTTCGTCCTGCTCGGTCGGGAGGCCTATCGCGCGTTCGACGAAGCCCTCGAGACCGGCTGATCGTGGGGTCGCTGGTAGCCTGGCTCGACATGGGCGACGACCTCTCGAACGTCAAGGGTGTCTACGATCACCTCGCCGACATCCAGCTCGTCGATTGTCGCGAGCAGTACGAATGGGACGCGGGCCGCGTCGATGGCGCCATCCACATCCCGTTGAACACGTTGATGGCAGGAACGGGCCCCGCGCTCGACCCATCGAAGCCCGTGGCCGTGATCTGCCGTTCCGGCAACCGCAGCGAGCTCGCGACGATGATGCTCCAGGCGCGAGGGTTCGAAGCCCACAACGTCGAGGGCGGCATGGAAGCCTGGGAGTCCGCCGGGCTGCCGTTCGAAGCGCCGGACGGCTCAGCCGGCCGCGTCGCCTGAGGGCTAGGTACGCCACCGCCGGTAGGCCGGCAACTCCTCATCGGTGTACTCGGTGGCCACGGCTTCCTCGACCGAGCACGCGTAGTGCACGAGGTTGTAGGGCGTATCGCCCGGCCGCACGGTGACGGCCGGGTGCGACGACGAGATCTGCTCGAGCCATCCGCGAGCCATGAACTCGCCGTGCTCGCCCAGGTGGTCCTCCCACGGTTGCGCGGTGTGCAGGGCGTACCGCGCGTCCCGAGCGACCTCCCGGAGCTTGGGGCTGGTGGCCCGGAACGAGACGCACAGCAGACCGGCCGCGATCCACGGGGATACCGGGTGGACGCGGGGCGAGCCATCCAGCCGGAGCGTCGCCTGATACACGATCCGGCCCTTCATCCGTTCGAGACCGAACGCCGCGAGGTCAGGGGCGGCATCCGCGAACTCCGCCCAGGTCGACATGACCGACGTAGCCTACAAACGTGTCGAACCTGGAGGCCGCCCGCACCGGTCTGATCGACGCCCTCGGCGTCGAGGCGGTGCTCGCCGACCCGCTCGCGTTGCGGCTCTACGCGCGGGACGCGTCGATGGTCGAAGGGAGCGCAGGCCTCGTCGTCTTCGTCCGCGCCGCGGAGGATGTGGT
>JALYLP010000254.1 GCA_030774195.1 Actinomycetota bacterium
GCCGGACGTCCGCCTCACCTTTCGCCAACTCCACAGCTCGTTCGACGTACGAGCTGCGGAGCAGGTTGGGGTGTTGTACTCGAACAGCCAGGCGATAATCGCCCGTTCCCTTGCCCGGCGCCACGCCCAAAGCGACCGACGGCTGTATGCGTTCCACATCCGCCTTGCGACGCGACGGTATCCCGTAGGGGGTGATCGCTTCGACGTCGAGCCTGCTCCCTGCTTCACCAGAGCTCGCAAGCGACGCCTTCACTTCGCGGACCGATGCGAGACGCATACCTCCCCCGATCCTGTGCACGACGAGACGGAACCGTAACTGGCTCTGTCAGATCGGAACGTCCGCTCTCGGTTCGATGACTGACGTCGCTTGACGCTCGCATCTGCCCTCGGCCACGCCGGGGGGTTGACTGACATCCTGTTGCAGAACGACGATCCGCGCCACTGCGGCGGTTTCCTTGGCCGCCATCGCCACAGCCATCTCCAGCACCCCGGTCGATCGAAGGGATGAGCTCCAAGCCCAGCCGGTTGAATTCTTCTCCGATATCAGAACGGACCGGGCTATCCGGGCGTCGGGCTGGCGACGTGGGGAGCGCCGCGACCGAGCAGAACGTCCTTCCCTCCGTCCGCGAGGGCCTTCTCGGCCGCCGCGCGTCCCGCGTCGATAGCTGCCCGCAGTTGCCGAAAATCACGAAGGGAGATGTGCTGCACGTCCGGCACGATCACGAGTGACGCGAGTTCCCGGTTGGTCTCTGCGCGCTCCACGCTGCCGAGCACCGTCGCTCGACTGAGGGTCTCGAGGATCGTCGGCACCGAGGCGCGCGCGCCGCGCGCGAGCTCATCGGGATCGATGCGGCGCATCACGTCGACCGCGACGATCGGGCCGGGCTCGTCGGCAGCCATGACATCGACAGGCAGGTTGTTCAGGACGCCCCCATCGATCAACAGTTGCGTCTGGTGGGAGACGGGCGGGGCGAGTCCTGGGATCGCCATGCTGGCTCCGACCGCTTCCCAGAGGGGTCCCGTCCGGTGGATCACGAGCTGCGCGCTCAGCATGTCGGCGCTGATCGTGAACAGGGGGAGTGTCAGCTGCTCCAGGGTCCGTTCACCGAAGAGGCGGCGGAGCATCCGTTCGGCTCGATGGGCTCGGATCAACGCGTGCCGCGGCAACGTGTAGTCGCTGAAGGGCGAATGGCGCACCATCTCCGTCTCGCAGATCCCACGGATCCGATCGGGAGACCAACCCTCCGCGGCCATCGCGCCGACGAACGCGCCCATGCTCGTTCCCCCGACCCGATCGAACGTGATCCCTTCTTCGGCCAGGACCTCGAGCACCCCGATGTGCGCGAAGGCGCGGGCGCCGCCGCCAGACAAGACGAGCCCGAGCGCGCGCCCGGTCAGCCGGCGCGCGATGCGCCGCGTGGCTGCCGAAAGCTCGGCGTCCGATCCGATCACGTGGTGAGCCCGAGGCTGCACGGCGCGGTTCCATCGATCGAACTCGGCGTGCTCCGGGGCTCCGAGGAATACCAGATCGGAGCCGTGCGGCGCCGAAGTGATCGTCTGCGCCCCGTCCGCGAGTACGACGTTGCGATCAGCCTGTCGAGCACAGAACCGATCCCAGTCAGGGTTTCCGCCCGCCGCTCGAAGCAGGACGAAGTCGCGATCGCGCTCGAGCTCCGCGAGGGCCCTTCCCCAGCCTGCCGGAGGCACGCCCTCCATGTCCGCGCTGCCGGAGGCCGCCGTGGAGCCGAACTCTCGGAAAGCCGTCGCCATCTCGGTCCAGAAAGCGTCGCCGCGCGGACCACCGTTCGATGCGATCGTGAAGACAGAAGCAGGCGCGTCGGCCGTCTGCAGGCCCCCGCTCTCCTGGAGCTGTCGTGCCAAGACGGTTGCGAGGTCGATCGCGATCTCGGGATGCCGGCTGAGGAGGTCGCGGAACCGCTCGCCGTCGATCTCAAGCACTTCACAGTCGCGGACCGCGAGCACGGAGGCCGAGCGCGGGGTTCCGGCGAGTATGCCGAGCTCCCCGATCGCGGCTCCGGGTCCCAAGGAGCGCAGCACCCTCGTGCCGCTCTCACCATCGACGAGGATCTTCAGCCGACCGGAGACGAGGAGGTAGAGCCGGTCGGAGGGATCCCCTTCGTGGAACAGCCACCCCTGCGCCGAGAGGTGGATCGGCTCGGCGAGCGTCATGAGCTCTTCGCGCATCGGCGGCGAGAGGAGGCCGAGGAGCGTAGTGCTGCCGAGCCAACCATCCCTCCCCATAACGGCATGTTGCACCCTGCTCCAGGGCGTGTCGAGACCCACTTGCGTCACCCGCGAACGACGCGGTACGTGATGTGGGTGACGCCGGGTGCCTCGATCGCGCGTACCTGTTCGAGCTTCAGGTCGCCGACGTTCTCGAGCAGCCGCTCGCCGTCCCCGAGCAAGATCGGAACGACGTGGAGCTCGAACCGGTCGATCGAGCCGGCGGCGAGGTACTGCTGGATGACGCTGGCTCCTCCTCCGAGCAGGACATCCATGTCGCCCGCGACGTCCCGCGCCTCGTCGAACGCGGACCGGATCCCGTCGGTTACGAAGAAGAAGGTGGTGCCTCCTTCCATCTCCTGGGGCTCACGCGGGTGATGCGTGAGGACGAAGGTTGGGACGTGGTAGGGCGGGTCGTCCCCCCACCAACCCTTCCAGGGCGGATCCTCCGGCCACGGGCCGGGCCCGCCCCCGAACATGTTCCGGCCCATCACGACCGCTCCGATGTTCGCCTGCGCCTCCTCGACCACGGCCGTGCTGGCGTTGACCTGACCGCCTTCTTCGCCTTCCGACTTCCGCCATGCCTCGAGGTCGAAGAGCCACTGATGCAAGGCCATGCCGCCGACCCCGAGCGGGTTCTCCACGCTCTGATCGGGCCCGGCGACGTATCCGTCGAGCGAGACAGCGATCTGGAACCTGAACGTTCCCATCGAACCCTCCTCAGCCGGTCGGCATCATCGTTGCCCAGCAGGCATCAGCCGAGGGAGAGTACCGGCATGGCGGACCTCTCCCTGGCGCACGCGTCCTTCGACCGCGAACGGCACCTGCCGCTGCTCCTCGAGGCCGATGACGCCGAGGAACACATACGCGGCTACCTCGATCGAGGCCAGCTCTTCGAGATCCGCGAGACCGACGCCCTGATCTGGGTCGCCGTCCTCGTCGACGATGGCGACGCGGTCGAGATCTGGAACATCGCGTCTTCCGAGGAGCACCGCGGCGGAGGTTCCGGCCGGCGTGCCATCGAGCTGATCGCCGGGCGATGCCGGGACGACGGCGCGTCGCGATCGATCGTCGGCACCGCCGACTGCAGTCTCGGAACGATCGCCTTCTACCGCAAGGTCGGGTTCCGGTTCGCCGCGGTGCGCAAGGGTTATTTCGACGTCTACCCCCTCCCGGTCGTCGAGGACGGCATCCACGCGCGGGACATGGTCATGTTCGAGATGGAGCTCGATCCGGACTCGCAAACACTTCCGCATAGGCCGGTTCTGGGCGATCCGCATGGGTCGAACGACCCCTAGGCTCGCCTTCTTCGGATGGCATACCTTCGAGCCTCAAGCAGGGGAGGGGAAGATGCGGAGACGGAGCATGCGACGGAGCATCATCGTGCTGACCATGGTCTTGACCCTCGGCTTGGTAGCTGGTGCTGCTCCGGCCGCCGCGGGCCCGGTGCTGCCGTACAACTCTCATCCACACGGTCATCCGTACGCGAGCTGGACGCGGATGGTGGGTCAGTGGTTCTTGGGCGACGCGTCGAACCCGCTCTTCGCAGGGCTCTTCGACGGTGACTGTGGCGAGGTGATGGACGGTGTGTTCTTCATGGCGGCTCCGATCGACGTCGGCGTCGAGCTGGACTGCGACGTTCCCACCGGCACGCCGATCGTGCTCTCCCACGCCGGCTGGTTCGTCACGGAGGGGATCGACGGCGAGACCGACGCGGAGCTCGAGGCTGCCGCGATCGCCGGCTTCGTGACATCAACGAACTCGCTGACACTCGACGGGAAAGCCCTGCCGCTGCAGCCGATCGATACCGGCGCCTACGACGTCATCTCGGAGCCGGGTGGCTTCTACGACACGGTCGGCATCGGCACCGGCACGATCCGGACGGCTCTCCGGGCCGATCTGGTCTTCCTGCACCCCCTCACGCCCGGTGATCACGTGATCGAAGGTGCGGTGAGCTTCGTGGGCGACGGGGAGTACAGCGTCACGTACAACGTGCACGTGGGCTGAACGACCGGTACGCCGTTCACGCCGGTCGCGGCTGCAGTTCGAAGATCTTGATCGGCCTGCTGATCCCCTTGAGGAGGATCTCGTCGATGGGCTGGCCGACGGCGACGTCGGTCACGTCCGCCATCGTTCGCTCGGTCACAAGGATCTGACGGGATGCGGCTCGATCGGCCAGCCGGGCTGCGATGTTCACCTCGTTGCCCAGCACCGTGTAGTCGCTGCGTGCCGGCGAGCCGATGTCGCCCACCGTGACCAACCCGGTCGCGATGCCGATCCCGATCTCGAAGGAGTGCTGGTACCGCCCCTGCCAGCGTTCCTGCAGCTCCACCATGCGCTCTCGCATCTCGAACCCCATCAGCACGGCTCGCCTCGCGTGATCCTCCTGGGGCAACGGATCGCCGAAGAACACCATCACCGCGTCGCCCACGTACTTGTCGAGCGTTCCGCCGTGCCTGAAGACGATCTCGGTCATCTCGGTCAGATAGTCGTTCAGCTCGTCCACGAGCTGTTCGGGCTCCATGCTTTCCGCTGCGGCGGTGAAGCCTCGGACATCGGAGAAGAACGTGGTCAGGAGCTTCCGGCTGCTCGTCAGTGAGACGTCGCGTTCGCCCGACAGGATCGACTCGGCGAGCTGCGGCGAGAGGTAGCGCTTGAGGCGCGATGCGCGCTCCAGCTCCGCGACCTTCGTATCGACCGTGGTCTGCAGGCCGGTGTTGAGGGTCCGCAGTTCCGTGTACAGCGTTGCGAGCTGCTCCGCCGTGCGGTTCAGGTTGCTGGTGAGGTTCCCGAACTCATCGCGATTGGGCACGGAGACGCGTGTCAGGAAATCACCGTTCGCGATCCGGGCGAGTCCCCAGTCGACCCTCCGGACGGGGCGGATCAGCGACCACGACAGGATCGCTCCGAGCGCGAGGGCACCCAGCAGCGTGATGCCGGAGAACCCGGCCACCGCGAAGGTCAGGAAGCGGCGATGGGTCGCGAAGTCTGTCGTTTCCGCGATCGCGAGCTGCTGCGAGTCGGCGATGAGCGAGTTGAGCGAATCCTCGAGCACGTGCGATTGCGTGTGCTCCCGTTCGATATGCATGTCGATCGCCTGCGCTCGCCTGCCTGCCTCGTCCAGGCTCGTCACCTGTTCGCTCATCAAAGTGAAGCGATCGTTCGCTGCCTGGAGCTCGTCGAAGAAGGAGGTCCTGTCCGGCACGGCGTACGTACGCAGCTCCGCGAGGTTCTGCACGAAGAGGTCCTTCGCCGCATAGATCTTCCCCGTGTAACTCTCCTCGCCGGTGAGCAGCGCCATCGCGCGGTAGTGGCTCTGCGCCGTGACCTCATAGATCATCTCCCGCGCCTGGTCGGTCTGTCGGTTGAGGGCGGTCAGCGTCTCCACCTGCCGGTTCACGCGGTTGAGCACGACGATGCTCAGAACGCCCATGGATAGCAGGAGGAAGGCGATCACGAGGAACCCCGCGAGCAATTTGGTGTGAACGGGCGCTCGGATCCTCGCGACCCAGTCCACGAAGGGTCGCGCCACGCCCGGGCGCGGTCCAAGATCGTCGGCCGGTTGATCGGGCGGGCTCGGCGGCGCGGGTTCGGTGGCATCGGACGGCATGAGGTCCCTCCCT
>JALYLP010000255.1 GCA_030774195.1 Actinomycetota bacterium
CGGGACGCTCACGAACGGTGCACTCTCGGTCGTCATCGGGGTGCCGTTCGTGGGTCTTGTGTACTTCGCCGTGCTGATGGCGCTGGGGATCAGGCCCGAGGACCGCCTCGTGCTGGCATGGGTTCGAGATCGACTCCGGCCCACAAGTGCGTAGATGGGCCCAACGCTGCTCATCACGACGCTCGACCGCCCCGACGAGCTTCGGCGTTGTCTCGCGAGCGTGATCGAGCAGCGGGTGCTCCCCGATGAGGTCGTGATCGTGGACGGCAGTTCCCCACCCGCTCCTCCTCCGTTACAAGAAGAGCTGCTGGCGAAGGGCGTCCGCGTCGTCCCGCTGAGACGAGCACCAGGACGGACGGCTCAACTGAACATGGGGATACGAGCGGCGAGCGGAGACCCCATCATCATCGTGGACGACGATGTCGTCCTGGAGCCTCGGTTCGTCGGCTCGATGCTGGAGGCGTTCGAGAGAGGAGGCCCAACACTCGGTGCCGTGCAGGGAACGATGCAGAACGACGTCTTCCGACCGTGGCCGGCCCGCGCGTTACGCTCCGTCTTCATGCAGTCGCGACACACGCGGGAGTCTCCGGGCCGGATGCTACGGTCCGGGTACTACACGCTGCCCGTCACTCCTTCCCGTCCTGTCGAAGTGGAGGTGCTCCGGCTCACCGCGTGCGCGTTCCGTCGGGACGTGCTTCGGGAGTTCCTGCTCGACGAGAGCCTTCACGGGTACGCGCTGAAGGAGGACATCGATCTTTCCTACCGGATCAGCCGGCGATACCAGGTGCTCGCGATCCCCGACGCCCGATTCTGGCACATAAAGACACCTGCGTCTCGGATCGGTATCCGGGAGAAATCGGCGATGCACGTGGTCAACAACTTCTGGTTCTACTCGAAGCACCTGAAGGGTCCCATCCGCAACCGCCTCGCGTTCGCGTGGGGGATGACTGGTCGGCTCGGGTCTGAACTGTTTCGGACGGTCGCCAACCGGAACCCCGACTACGCCCTGGGAGCGCTCGACGGGCTCCGAGAGGTCTTCGGTCGGCGTCGCCGGCACGCGCACGCCGAGGATGACGGCGTCGGCCCCGACGGGACGAACCACATGTGAGCGTGCGATGACTGCTCCCCGTGGGACCGACGCAGCGTCGGCCTCGTCGCTATCTCCGCTCCTCGCGCGCACGTTCGAGGCGTTCGATGCGGCGGGCGTCCGGTGGTGCCTGCTCCGTGGAGAGCGGCAGCTCGGTGATGTGGAGGGAGACATCGACGTGCTCGTCCCACCCGCCGACTGGGCGCGCCTTCGGCGACTCTCCGTCCGTCATGGATTCGTCCCGATCCGGACGTGGGGGCGCGGCTCACATCGTTTCCTCGTCGGGTACGACCCAATCGCGGACGCGTGGCTTAGGCTGGACGTCGTCAGGGATCTTCGCTTCGGGCCGTACCAATCCCTGAAGCTCGCGCAGCGCGCGGAAGATCTCCGGCGCCGACGGTCCGGCAACGTGTTCGTCCTTGACGACGGTGACGCGTTCTGGACGCTCCTGCTGCACTGTCTGCTCGACAAGACGGAGATCGCTCCCAAGCATCGTTCCCGCCTGTGCGAGCTGGCCGAGCACGGGGCCGGGTCCGATGGGCTCGGGGCCCTCGTCGATCGGGTGGTGGCATCTGTCAGCATCACGGCGGACGATTTGCTGCGCACCGCGAAACGGGGTGACTGGGAGACCCTCGAGGCGCTGCGCCCGGTGCTCCGTTCGTGCTTCGTTCGGTCGCAGCCGGTCCGTGCGGCCGCCCGGCGTACCGTGAACGCCATCCTACGCAGAGCGACGCGTGTCGTGCTGCTCGGTGAGCGCGGTCTGACGGTGGCGCTCACCGGTCCCGACGGCGCGGGCAAGAGCACGCTTGCTGCCGCCCTTCGGCGCCATCTCCCCTTCCCGGTCGCGGCGGTGTACATGGGTATGCACAGGGACGCGGAGGGGTCGGCGCGAGGCGAACGGCCGCGAGCGCTGCCCGTGCGTCTCATCCGGCAATGGGTCCGGTACGCGAAGGCTCGGTTCCTCCGGGCGCGGGGTTTCCTGGTGATCTTCGATCGCTACTCAGTGGACGCCACGTTCCCAGCCGCAGGCCACCCATCGCCGGTGCGGCGAGCCCTTCGCTGGCTGATCGGGCACGGCGGTCCCGCACCCGATCTGACGCTGGTGTTGGACGCTCCTGCCGAGGTGCTCTTCGAGCGGAAGCACGAGCAGCCCGTTGACGTCCTCGAACGCCGCAGGCGTCAGTACCTCGAGCTCGCGGAACGTCATCCACGGACGTTGGTCGTCGACTCGACGCTGGACATCGAACAGGTTCGCCGCGACGTCACGAGCGCGATCTGGAACGAGTACGTCCGTCGATCGGGGGGAGCCGGCGCCTCCTCGACGGCGTCATGAACGATCCGTCATCTCCTTCCGAGGACCGGGTCGAGGTTGCCCGCGATCCATCGCTGTCTCGTCGGGAGGTCCGGGGCGTGCAGCAGGTTGGCGGCGACCTGGCC
>JALYLP010000256.1 GCA_030774195.1 Actinomycetota bacterium
GAGATCCCGCGGAAGAACGGCAAAGACCTCGACCTCGACACGCCGATCCTCACGATGGGCGGCTGGAAGACGATGGGGACCGTCGAAGTCGGCGATGCGGTCTACGGGCCCGACGGCGCACCAACGCGAATCATCGCGAACTCCAAGACGTTCACCGGTCACGAATGCTTCGAGGTCTCGTTCTCTGATGGGCAACGGATCATCGCGGGAGCCGATCACGAGTGGACGGTGTATGACCGCCTCCGTGCTGGGAACCTGGAGCGGCCGAGGACCGGACCTTATGCCCGTCATCCTGGGGGTGGCGAGCGGCGAACACTGACAACGGCTCAGCTGGCTCGGAGCTATCTCACCGGCTCCCGCGAGGACCGCCGGTACAGCCTCCTGCCTCCGGCCCCCATCGAGCGGCCGGAGGCCGAGCTCCTGGTGCCGCCCTATCTGCTCGGGGCGTGGCTCGGCGACGGGGTGAGCTCATCCGCTGCCCTGTGCGGGATCGATCGCGAGATCTTCGAGGAGTTCGAGGCGGCCGGCTACGCGATCCGGTGGCGACGTTCCGGGTCCACCCATGGGATCGGGGGCGGGCTTCAGGTCCAGCTGCGCGAGCTTGGCGTTCTCGGTCACAAGCACGTCCCGGACGCCTACCTCCTCGGGTCGGAGAAGCAACGGCTCGCCCTGTTGCAGGGCTTGATGGATACCGACGGTCATGCCGACAAGCACGGCCGAGTTGAGTTCTGCAACACGAGACGCGAGCTCGCGGATGCCGTCCTGTTCCTCGCGCGTTCGCTCGGCCATAAGGCGAAGCTCCACGAGAAGCGGGCGATGCTGGACGGTCGAGACTGCGGGCCGAAGTACCTCGTGACGTGGACAGCTTGCCGAGAGGAGACACCGTTCCGTCTCGAGCGGAAGACGGAACGGCTACGGCCTCGACTGGCTCATCGCACTAGGGCGGGAACGATCCAGATCGTCGGGGTTCGGGCGGTCGCTACGCGCCCGACGCGGTGCATCCAGGTTGCTCGAGACGACGGGCTGTACCTCGCTGGCCATGGGTTGATCCCGACCCACAACAGCTCGCTCGTCTCGCGTCTGCTGATCGTCCATTTCACGGCCGATGGGCAGATGGGCGGCGAGGTTTACGCGCTCGCGACGTCCACCGAGCAAGCCCGACAGGTCTTCGGCGAAGGACAGACCGTTGTGCGGCGTTCGCCGGCGCTGCGTGGGCGCGTCGAGGTTCTGACGTCCGTCATGCGCGTTCCGCGGAGTGGCTCGATCTTCCGTGTGCTGTCCAGGATCGCGGAGGCTGTCCACGGACTGAACCCGAGCGCGGCCGGCGTCGACGAGGTACATCTCCACAAGAATCGTGCCCTGATCGATGCGATCGAGACGGGAACCGCAGCTCGATCCGAACCGATCGTCTACTACATCACGACCTCTGGGAACGACGACGAGACCACGATCTACGCGGAGAAGCACGGCTACGCGATCCAGCTCGCCGAGGGCAAGGCGACGAACACCGCCATCTGGGTCGTCATCTGGTGCGCGGATCCGGCCGATGACCCGTTCGCCGAGGAGACGTGGGCTGCGGCGAACCCGAACTACCCGATCTCCCCGACGCGTGAGTACCTCGTCGAGAAGTCCGAGAAGGCGAAGGTCCGACCCTCGTTCCTGCCGACGTTCAAGCGTCTGCACCTGAACATCCGCGGTACACAAGCCGCGCAGGCCTGGCCCGGTGCCGAAGCGTGGCCAAACGGCGCGGGGATGGTGCCGCTGGACAAGCTCAAGGCCAAGCCGGTCTGGCTCGGTCTGTGCGCAGCGTCCTCGTCGGATCTGTCCGCGATCGCGATCGTGGCCCGCAACCCGGAGGGGCCCGGCTGGTGGGCCCGTTGGCGCTGGTTCTGCCCCGAGGAGACGCTCTCAGACCTGAACCGGCGGACCGAGGGCCACGCCCAAACGTGGGTCGGGACCTGGCTGGAGCTGACCGAGGGCAACGTGATCGACGTCGCTCGTCACGCTGAGGTGATCCGCGAGCTCGCGAAGACCTACGACCTGCGCGAGATGGGCTATGACCCGAACGGCGCCGTCGGCATCATCTCCCCGCTCGTGGACGAGCTCGGGGACAGGCTCGTTCCGTTGTACGCGTCGAACCCGTCGTCTGCCTTGCTCGAGTGGGAGCGGCTGCTGAAGTCGGGGACCGGCAAGGACGCCGAGTTCGCCCACGGCGGCGACCCGATCGCCGCCTGGCAGGTCTCGCATCTTCGCGTCAAGGAGTCCGCGACCAAGATCACGCGGATCGATCGGCGCGCGTCGACGGAGAACGTGTCCGGAATCGCGGCGTGTGAGATGGCGCTTCGCCGCGCCACGATCGCCACCGAACCCAAGCGGTGGGACTACGACGCCGAGGGCCTGATCATCGTGTGAGGAGAGAGTCGGCATGGGCCTGAGGTTCTCCAAGCACACCGGTATCACGTTCGAGCGCAAGTCGGCCGATGTCGGCAACCAGATGGGGGCGGTGGATCGCCCCGCGTCTTCCATCACCTACACCGAGGCGCTGCAGAGCTCGATCACGGCCGGGGTCGAGTTCGAGAACCAGTCGATCTCGACCTTCGACGGGCAGGTGCGAACCTTCGCGGCGCTGTACCGCAAGCAGTCGGCGCTGCGTGCGGTGATCGACTTCATGGCCAAGAACGTCGCCCAGATCGGCCTCAAGATCTTCGAGAAGCAGGGCTCCGCCTCGATCCCGCAGCCCGACCACGAGATGCAGAAGGTGATCCGCCACCCGTCCGACGGTGTGCCCTACAGCCGGTTCATGCGCCAGCTCGTGGGCGACGTGATGCTCTACGACATGGCGTTCGTGTGGAAGATCCGCTTCAGCACTCGGATGCAGCTCCTGCGGATCCCGATCCCGCAGGTCTCGATCATCTCGGGCAGCTTCTTCGCCCCGGAGATCTTCGGCATCGGCACCGGTTACACCCAGGAGCGGATCCCCGCGGCCGACGCGATGTGGCTGCACGGCTACAGCCCCGTGTCGAACTCCCAAGGGATCTCGCCGGCAGAGAGTCTGCGGCAGATCCTCGCCGAGGAGTACGCGGCCGGGCGCGATCGCGAGCGCGAGTGGAACAACGGCGCTCGGATCAAGGGCGTGCTCCAACGCCCGGGCGACGACACGTCGGTCCAGAACAAGGACGCCGTCGACCGATGGGCCGTCGACTGGGCGAACAAGACGACCGGGGACGAGAGCGCGCACGGCACGCCGCTGCTCCCCCCTGGCGTGACGATGAACTGGGGCAGCTTCGACGCCAAGTCGATGGAGTACCTGGGAACGCGCAAGCTGGCTCGTGAAGAGGTGGCCCGCGAGTACGGGATCCCGCTGGCGGCCGTGGGCCTCATGGACACGTCCAACTGGGGCACCGATCAGTACCACCAGATGCTCTACCAGGACTGCTTCGGGCCGACGATCACCTGGCTCCAGGAGGAGTTCGAGTCCCAGTTGCTGTTCACCGACTTCGAGGACCAGGACTCGGGGTTCTTCGCCGAGTTCGACATCAACCAGAAGATGAAGGGAAGCTTCCTCGACCAGGCCAAGATCGGTCAGCAGGCCGTCGGTGGGCCGTGGATGACCCGCAACGAGTTCCGCGAGAAGTTCCAGAATCTCCCGCCCCTCGAAGGTGGCGACGAGATCGTCGTGCCGCTGAACGTGGTGCTCCAGGGCGGTCCGC
>JALYLP010000257.1 GCA_030774195.1 Actinomycetota bacterium
TGGTTGGTCCTCGGACGCTCTGAACGGCGCTTCGGGTTCCCGGGTCGTGATGCCCATCGCGCGCGCGAGCGCAACGCGTCCACGATGCACCCGGGACTTCACCGTTCCGATCGGGACGTCGAGCACCTTCGCGATCTGCTCGTACGCCATGTCGTGGAGATCCGCGAGCACGAGGGCAACGCGGAACTCGACGGGGACCTCCCGGAGGGCGGCAACGGCATCGTGCGTCCCGGCCAGCTCCTCCGCGTGGTCGGGCACGGGGGGCCCCAGCTCCGCTTCCGGCAGATCCTGGTCCCCCGCGAGCCGGAGCAGCGGTTGCCGCCGCCGCTTCCGGGAGAGGTCGTAGCAGGCGTTGACGGCAACGCGGTGCATCCAGGTTGTGAACGCAGCGTCACCGCGGAACTGCCGGAGCTTCGTGAGGACGGAAAGGAAGGTGTCCTGGGCGGCGTCGGCCGCGTCCTCAGGATCCCCCAGGATGCGGAGGCAGAGGTTGTACACGCGTTGGCGGTGCCGTTCGACGAGCCGCTCGAAGGCGTCGGTGTCTCCGAGGAGGAACCGGCGGACCAACTCCTCATCGCGCTCGGGCGGGTCCACGAGCGCACGCTACAACGAGGATGGAGACGCGGTTTCCCGCTGAAGGACCTTCGTGAGATCTCTGGTGAACGAGAACCGCCCGGCGATGATCGTGGTCGCGGTCTTCCGGAGCGTGATCGTGACGTCACCGGACGAGGTGTCGACCTTGCACCAGCCCTTCGCCATCGTCGCGTCGGGGTCGGCCTGGTGCACGGAGAGCCCGGCGGCGCCGCACGCGGCCGTGACGTCCCGCTCGTTCTGGTAGGTCGAGACGGCGGTCGATGCCGCCGTCGCAGCCGCATCCGACAGACGGAACTTGGTGAACATGACGGACGCCGCGTCGATCGCGAAGATGCCGAGAACGGCCACGAACAGCAACCAGACGACGATCATCTTCCCGACCATGCCGGACTGTTCGCGATGCACGCGCCGAAGGGTTCCTCGCATCCCGGTCTCCATCACGCTCCACGACGTAGCCGGCCGAGGAGCGTCTCCTTCACTTCATCGACCTCGTGGATCCCGAAGATAAGCGCGCAGGCCAGGAACACAAGCACCCCGGCAGCAACGCCGGCGGTCACCTGGATGAGCCGAACGAAGGTCCGATCGACGTCCAACGCGATGCCCACCACGGCCGAGGCGCCGGCGGCCGCGACCGCTGTCACCCCCGCCGCAAGCAGCGTCTTGGCGATCGTCGCGCCGATCCTGTGTTCGTCGGCACCCCGGAGCCTCCGCCGCACGATCACGAACAACACGGCGGATCCGAAGACGTAGGAGACGGCGTGGCCGAGGGCGAGCCCCGTCACCCCCCGGTGCCATGCGAAGGCGAGCAGGAGGTCCGCCGAGATGTTCACGACGGCGACCCCGATGTTGACGAGCGCCGGCGTTCGGGAGTCGCGCATCGCGTACAGGGTGCGCGTCATCAGCTGGAAGGCAGAGAAGAACGGCAGACCGATCGCGAACCCCGCGAGGATGCGCGCGAGGATCGGCAGCTCGACGCCGCGCACGGCCCCGTGGCCCGCGAGCAGCGCGACGATCGGTCCCGCGAGGACGAGGTACCCCGCGGCCGCCGGGATCATCACGATCATCGTGTCGCGGAACCCTCGTGAGAACAGCTCGCGGACGCCCGTCTGGTCTTCGCCGGTCCATCGCTCGGCCATGCCGGGGATCAGCGCCGTGAAGATGGAGACGGCGACGATCGCATGAGGGAGCGAGAAGAACACGAACGCCTGCGAGTAGGCCGTGTAGGCGCCTGCCGAGATCCTGCTGGCCAGTCTGATGATGATGAGGTACGCGACCTGATTCGCGACGACGTAGACGACGACCCATCGCGCGAGATGGAAGAGCTGGCGGACGGTCTCGTGACGCCAGTCCCAGCGGAGATGCCAACGGAAGCCGATCCGGCGCAGCGCCGGCCACAACGCCGCGGTCATCGCGAGGACGCCGAACGTCGTTCCCGCGCCCAGGAGCGTCTTCTCCGCGAACGTGAGGGCCTCGACCTGCGGCGGCGTCGTTCCGCGCATCGCGATCAGGGCGAACATGGTCAGGATCACGGCGAGGTTGTTCAGGACGGGTGCGTACATCTGCGCCGCGAACCGGCGGTTCGCCGTGAGCAGACCGCCGGCCACCGCGCCCACCCCGTAGAAGACGATCTGCGGCATGAACCAGCGCAGGAAGAACGTTCCGAGCTCGATCTCCTGCGCTCGGCGGATCGGATCGTCGACCCCTCCGAGGTAGAGACGCATGATCCACGGCGCGCCGACCGCGCCCATGACGGCGACCCCCGTGAGCAGCACCAGGGCGATCGTCAGGAAGCGGTTCGCCGTTTCGAACTGGGCTTCGCGTCCACGATCCTTCCCGCGGCCGACGAGCGCCGGCACGAAGACGCTCGTGAGGATCCCGCCTAGCACGAGCTCGTAGATGATGTTCGGGGTGGTGTTCGCGGCGTTGTAGCTGTCCGACACGACCGTGAAACCGAGCGCCGCGAGCGTCACCGTCACGCGGATCAGACCGGTGACCCGCGACAGCAGCGTGCCGCCCGACATCACGGCCGCGTTCCGGACGGTGGCCTCTCGTGAGTCCACCGCATCGGGCGCGGCCGGTGTCAGCTCGAGGCCTTCGTCCGCCGGAACCACCTCCGCGAATACAGCAGCGCCAGCACGCTGGCCGCGGCGAGCGTCACGAGCAAGGCGATGTGGTTGACCGCGGTCGAGCGCACCACGATCGCCTGGGGGTCGCCGATCTCGTCGCTGTTGGGTGCGAAGACGGCGACGAGGATGGGGTTCTGTCCGGCCGCCTTCGCGACGACGCGGAAGGTCACGACCTGATCGGGTCGCTCCAGGAGGACGTCCCGCTGGTAGCCGTCGGGATAGTCGAACTGGGAGGACTGCAGCTGGATCGTCACGCGGAGAGGGATCGGGCCGGGGTCGCCCATGAGGATCGGGATCGTGCCCTCGCCGGAGGTGAACGTGAAACCCTGACCGACCTGCGGCTTGACGCTGTCGAACGCCTGTTGCGTCGTCGCATAGACGGCGTTCAGCCAGGAGGTCCCTGCCTCCCAATCCGTGACGTATTGCGCCGACTCCGCGTAGTAGATGTCGCGGGTGAGCTCGTCTGGCACGGGGCTCGCCTGGGTCAGCATCGAGCGGTACGTGGCGACGCGGTGCTGTTGCTCCCGGATCTGCTCCGTGTACGACGCCGGGAAGGAGGAAGCGTCCGGCGAGCGGAGCACCGCGGGTTCGCCCGGTGGGTTGACGCTGGTCGCGAACGCCGCCACGTCCGTGAGGCGCAGGAAGGGCGTGCCCTGCAGCCGCTCGAGCATCGGCGCCCACATGCGGGGCGGCAGTGTGGAGGGGAGAGCCAGCGCGATCCCCCGGACGTGCGGCGCCTCCGGC
>JALYLP010000258.1 GCA_030774195.1 Actinomycetota bacterium
CCATCGGACGAGGTGTCGCCGAAGATGCCATCGTCGGGGCTCTCGTTGTCCATCCCTTGATCGTCGGAGCTCCCACCGGAGCTCGACTCCATCGAGGATGTGCTGGCGCTTGTCGGAGGGAGCTGGATCACCTGCACGCCGGATGGGCTGGCTGATCCCGCCCTTCGGTGCACCGTGACCGTCTGGACCTGGTGCTTGACCAGGGGCTTGCGCTCCCGGCTCGCGTTCGCCGCGGGGGTCGCACCCAAGGTGAGCGAGATCGCCACCACGCCGGCCAACAGGGCGAATGCGAGGCCGGCAGCCATCGTCATCGCGGATCTCTTCGTCATAGCTCTGCCTCCTATCGATCGGTGCCTGGGACCACCGTAGGCAGGCGCTTGCCAGGAGTCGGTGAGCGGGCGGTTAAGCGGAGGGAAAACCTCCGGTCTTCGCCTCGTTTGGCTCGCGTCGGTCGACCCGGGGCGAGGTCTTGGGTTCAACCCCACGCACCTTCTTGCAGACCGTCTCCGTCACCGATTCGCGACACGGCGCCGGCCGCAGTTACGCGATCGGGGTCGAACCCTTGGGCGTGACCCAGAAGTCCTGGTGCATCCCGGAGGCGTAGTGCCCGTTCAGGTTGCACACGATCGCGTAGTGGCCCTCGGCCATGTCGATCGTGAGCATCTTCGAGGTGCCGGGCTTCATCGCCGGATCGCCGGTCTCCCCCACGTTGGTGAGGCCCTTCGCGTCCTCGTCGAACCGGTCGGGCTCCCCGTCGAACCCGGTGATGGGGAACGAGTCGGCCGGCTGGTCGGTCTTGAGCACCACCATCTCGTGGTCCACCGTGCCGTCGTTGGTGATGAGGAAGCTCACCAGGCCCGCCGGGGCGAAGGACTGGGACAGGTCGATCGCCATGTGGGTGGGGTCGGTGTCGGAAAGGGAAGCGGTGATCACCGGGATCGGGCTGCGGTAGCCCTGGACCGGAGGTCCGGCCACGGCCTCACCGGCTCCCTGGTAGTTCGGGATGTAGGCGACGGTCCCCGCTGCGGTCGGCGCGTTCGCGCTGCATGCCGCGAGCGACAAGGCAACGACCCCGGGGAGGATCGCCATGAGCACCGAGCGTGGACGGCGCACGGTTGTCATCGCGCTAACGACCGCTCGGCGTGCGCCAGTCGGGTCGGCTCGGCGCCGTCGGTTCCCACGATCGGATGTACGCCACGAGCGCCGAGATCTCCTGGTCGGTGAGCGGACCCCCGTAGTCGGCCACCCATGCCGGCATCGCGGTTCCAGGTATGCCGCCTCGGATGATGTTCGTCATCTGCGCGTCGGTGACGCTCGTCAGGAACTGCTGCGAGTTGAGCGCCGGCGCGCTGATACCTTGGCCCATCTTCCCGTGACACTCGGCGCAGTTGAGCGCCCACAGTTGGGTTCCGGTTGTGATCTGCGCTTGCTGCTGCAGTGCCGTCGCGTTCGCTCGACGTGAGCTCTCCGTGAGCTTGTAGAGGGGGAATGACAGCACGAGGACCAACATCAGCCAGATGCCGGCTTGTTGCCACCGTCGCGTCGAGCGCACGAGCGCGGGATCGTCACGGATCGTCTCTGTCACGCAGCACCTCCAGCCGTGCAGGACGGTCCGTTCGCGGTGCTGGGGCCGGTCAGGACCCCGTGCGGTGGGCCCTCGATCACTGAGGACGTGTCGACCAGCACGTGGCCTTCGGGGCTGATCGAGATCTGGAACCGGTCCATCCCGCGAGGAGCGGGTCCTGCGACGTATTCGCCGATCAGGTTGTAGACGCTGCCGTGACACGGGCACTCGAAGCGTCCGGAGCTCTCGCAGAATGGCACGCGACACCCCAGGTGCGGGCACTTCTGGTAGAGCGCGCGGAGGCCGCCCTGGTACTGGGTGACGTAGAAGCGCCCGCCCAGGAAGTACGTCACCGTGGCCTCGGTCTTGTAGTCGTCGACGGAGCCGGCGTCGACGATCGCGCCGAACCCCTCCGCCGGACGCGGGTTCAAGATGTCGTAGCTGGTCCACAGCCCTTCAGCGATCAGCACGACTCCGAGTGCCTTCCAGGTGCCGTTGAGGAAACGGCGACGATCGACACCGCGGCCCGGGTCGTCGGCGGGCGGCGCGTTGGTGATGTTCGGTTCGCTCATGGCTACGGCTCCGCGTACATGTGCTGCCAGGGCCAGACCCACGACCACGCGGGACCTCGGAAGAACGTGCCGATCACCGTGAGCACGAGCGCCGTCACCGCGATCACGGTGAACACGACGACCACGTACTTCCGGTCGCGGACCCGCCATCCCTGGCTGTGGTCGATGTAGGGCAGTGCGACCAACCACAAGAGCGCGGCGCCCGGGATCAGGACGCCCGCGACCATCGGGGTGAAATGCGAGAGCAGCTCCTGCAGCCCCGCGAAATACCACGGAGCCTTGGCCACCTCGGGGGTCTGGTTCGGGTTCGCGATGTCCTTCAATGGCGCGTTGAAGAGGATGGCCAGGACGAACACGACGCCGATCGTTCCGGCTGCCACGGCGACGTGACGTATCAACAGGTGCGGCCAGGTGAACACGCCGTCGTCTGGTTCCTGACGGTCGCGCTGCTGCACCTCTTGTGGCACGACCCCGAGCAGTCGGAAGCGCGGCTCCTCTTCAGGCTTTGGCATCGGCCACTTCCTTGACGGGTTCGGGTTCGGTCTCTGGCTCCGGCCTTCGATCGCTCACCGCGAAGCCGTCCTTGCGGACGCGCCAGATGTGGATCGACAGGATCACCGTTATCAGGGCTGGGATGAAGTAGATGTGCAACACGTAGAAGCGGAGCAGCGCGGCACTGCCCACCTCCGTTCCGCCCAGCATCAGGTTCCTCACGTGAGTCCCGAACAGCGGCACGTACCCGGCGATGTTCGTACCGACGGTGATCGCCCAGTAGGCGAGCTGATCCCACGGCAGCAGATAACCGGTGAACGACATCAACAGGGTGAGAACGAGAAGCGTAACCCCGATCACCCAGTTGAACTGTCGCGGCGGGCGGTAAGCCCCCGAGTAGAACACCCGCAACAGGTGCAGGATGACGATGACGACCAT
>JALYLP010000259.1 GCA_030774195.1 Actinomycetota bacterium
GGGCTCGCTTCTCCACTGAGCGAGGGGGAGAGGCGAGGGGAAGATCGTACGGATCGCCCTAAGCCTTAGGGCGGAACTTTTCGCGATGGTCTCGTCGCATCGGCCATCGAGGGAGCGCTCGGCGAAGTGGCCGTGTCTCGTCTAGGTACGCGCCGCTCGAGCGCGTTTCGGGTCGGAGGAGTGATGTCGTGAGATGGACGAAACGACGTTCCACGCGGCCGCCGCCCTACAACCTTGTCTAAGTAGGAGTACTGGGTTGAGGGGGGGTCGAGGAGCAAGAAGGAGTGAGAGAGAGAGAGAGATTAGAACTATGCGGCAGGCCGACGGCTACGACTCGGGCGCGTTGCCGTCGCTCAGGTTGGTCATCGCGATCGACGGGACCTCGAAGTCGAGGACGAAGGGCGCGTGGTCGCTCAGGCCAAGTGTCTCCGCCGCGTCGGGAGCCGTCCACACGTCTCTCAGCTGCCTTCCGAGCGAGGCGTCGCAGAAGACGTGATCGTTCTGTTTCAGTACGTCGCCTTCTCGGAACCACGTCTGTATCTCGTCGCCGAGGTTCTCCCACACGCAGTCGTACCAGCTGGGGTGTTCTCATAACTCCCTGACCACACGGTTTCCGGCCCTTGAGGAAGACCTCCCACAGGTTAAGAGGGGGACCTCCCACAGCAGGTCAGTCCCGAGAATCCGCTCTCTGAGGGGGCCGATCCACGGCCGAACCATTTAGGGCTGGCCCCGATGCGATCGCATCGGGCAACGTGCCAGGATGTCGGCGTGCCTCCCACCGTGCTGATCGTGGACGACCACGCCGGCTTCCGGGGCATCGCTCGGGCGCTGCTGGAAGCCGAAGGATTCGACGTGGTCGGCGAGGCTTCAGACGCGGAGTCGGCGCTCGCCGCCGTAGATCATCTTCGTCCGCGGATCGTCCTACTCGACATCCAGCTCCCGGATATCGACGGCTTCCAGGTGGCAGAGCGGCTGGCCCGAGTGCCAGATCCACCGGCGGTGGTGCTCGTATCGACCCGAGACATCTCTTCCTACCGTCGGCGGCTCGCCGGCAGCCCTGCCCGCGGCTTCATCTCGAAGGGTGAGCTCTCAGGGAGTGCGCTCTCTGGGCTGGTCTCGTGACGGCCCGGCCGGGCCGGCGTTCCGCAGCGCGGCGGGGGCCGCAGGGCTGGCGGTCGGGCTGGGAGCAGAGTGGGCTGCGCTGCCCGGCGAGAGCCTCACTGCAGCCTGCGTCGATCTCGGCGTGGGGTGGGCCCTCATCGCCTGCGGGCTGGTTGGATGGTCGCGCCGACCCCAGAGCAATGTCGGGCCCCTCATCGCGCTCAGCGGGTTCACCTGGTTCCTCGGAACACTCGCCGGTTCCGACGTCCAAGTGGTCGCAGCGATCGGCACCGCCCTCCTGACCCTCCATCGCGGCCCGCTGTTCCACGCGATCATCGGCTACCCGAGCGGGCGAGCCGAACGCCGGCTCGCCGTGTTCGCGGTGCTGGTGGGCTACGCGTACGCCGCCATCGTGCCACTCGCACGGAACGACGTGGGGACGATCGTCGTGGTCACGTTGGCCCTGGCGACGACGGTTCAGGGATACGCGGCCGCCGCCGGTCCCGACCATCAAGCTCGCGTGGCAGCGATACTCACCACGGTGATCGTGGCCATCCCCTTGGTCGGGGGGAGCGTCGAAAGGATGAGGGGAGCCGGGCCCAGCGCGGAGCGAGCCGTGCTTTGGGGATATGACGCAGCGCTCGTCCTGGCCGCTGTCGTCTTGTTGGTGGATCTCCTACGCGGTCGCTGGATCCAGGCCGCCGTCACGAGGCTGGTCGTCGAGCTCGGCGAGGGCACCGATAACGACACCCTCCAAGCCCGCCTCGCGCGCGCCCTCGGCGACCGGTCCTTGACGATCGCGTACTGGCTGCCCGAGACGAACGCGTACGTCGATGAGCGGGGGGACCCGATCGCGATCCCCGACGGCGGATCGGGAAAGGCCATCACCGTGATCGAGCAGCAGGGCGAGCGGATCGCAGCGCTCGTCCACGACGCCTCCGTCCTGGACGACCCGGGCCTCGTCGACGCGGTGGCCTCGGCCGCCAAGATCGCGCTCTCGAACGTGCGCCTTCGGACCGAGGTTCGACGCCGCGTCACGGAGGTCGACGCCTCGCGTCGTAGGATCCTGGAGGCTGGCGACGCGCAACGCGATCGCCTCCAACAGGAACTCCGGGAAGGCGTCGGCGAGGGCCTGGACGGTGTGCGCGAGCTCCTCGATGCCGCGGTGCGAGCTGCTCGGAGCACCCCGGGTCGTCCGGGGACCATGGCGCTGGAGGAGGCCGAGCGAGAGCTCCGCGCGACGCAGGTCGAGGTGCACGCGCTGGCGGCTGGGATCCGTCCGGCGCTCCTGAGCGAGCGGGGACTCGGTCCCGCATTGTTGTCGCTCGCCGAACGGGCACCCATCCCGGTCGAAGTGGTCGCCTCCTCGCAGCGGCTACCGCTCATCGTCGAGACGGCCGTGTACTTCGTTTGCTCCGAGGCCCTCACGAACGTCGCGAAGTACGCCCGAGCCTCGCGCGTCGACGTCATAGTGCGTGCGGACGGAGACTCGGTCGAGGTTCTTATCGCCGACGACGGGGTTGGAGGGGCCGACCCGGCGGCGGGGTCGGGGCTGAGGGGCGTCGTCGATCGGATCGAGGCACTCGGCGGCACGCTGCTCGTCGACAGCCCGGCTCGGCAAGGGACGCGCATCCGCGCGGAGATCCCGATCGCGCAGCGATGATCCGGACCCAGGCGCACTCCCCGGGTCGCAGCTATCCTGCAACCCGTCGCCAGGGCTTGACGACGTACCCCGTCGGCTCGCACTGTCCCTGTGAGACGCTCAGCGA
>JALYLP010000260.1 GCA_030774195.1 Actinomycetota bacterium
GTTCGCGGGTCGCCGGCGCGTTGGTGCCGGCCTCTCAGCCCGGTCCCCCGAGCTCCCCGGTGATACCGGGCGATTATAGGGAGGTCGCAGGGCGGTCGATCAGAAGCGCTGCCGCTTCGAACGAACCCAGGTAGCCCGTGACCCAGGCGTCGCCGGGCGCTATCGGCATCACGTCCGTGAGCTCTCCCGCCGTACCCGAGGGGAGCGTGATCGCGATCGGAGTCCAGATCGAGCCGTCCCAGTGCAAGAGCAGGGGAGACTCGTCGCTCGGCCCACCCCGGTAGCCCGCCGCCCACACGTCGTCGCTCGCGCTCCCGTCCGCGGCCGCCAGGTTCCCGCTCCCACCGCCCAGCGCCACGCCCGGGAACTCCCTCCACCGGCGTCCGTCCCAGTGGGCGGCCAGCGCCTGAAACGTTCCGGTCTCCACGCCTCCCACCACCCACACGTCGTCGCGGGCGAATGCCACGACGTCCGTGAGGATGGCCGACCTCCTCGAGAGAGGAACGTGCACGATGCGCCACCTACGTCCGTCCCAGCGGACCACGAGAGGCAGGGCCGTGCCGGTATTGACGTACTCCCCCACCGCCCAGGCGTCATTGGGCGTCCGGGCGTCCACGTCGCTGAGACGCGAGCTGCCCGAGCCCGGCGAGGGGACCGGCTGCGACTGCCACCGCTGTCCGTTCCAATGCGCGCTGGAGGCGGAGAACGAGGTCTCCGCGTTCGCCGTGCCGTCCGTCGGCACGCTTCCGACGGTCCAGACGTCTCCGGGCCCGGAGGCGGACACCCCGTAGAAGGTGTCGAGGGCCGGAGCCGGGATCCGCTTCCAGGACCGGCCGTCCCAGTGCACGGTCACCGATCCCTGCCGCGGCCCGTCCTCGAATGCGCCCACCGCCCAGACATCGTCGCCTGCCACGGCGGAGACGCCGGTCAGATACGTGTTGCCGCTTGGCTCGTTCGGGCTCCCGACCCGGCGCCATCCGGTTCCGTCCCAACGTTGGACGAGCGTGTGCTCCGCGCCGTTCTCGCGACAGAACCCGACCGCCCACGCCGACCGAGCGGAGAGCACGTCGACGCCGGCTAGGACGTTCGCGCCGTCCGACGTCGAACCGTGGAGGGCGGGGGTGCCGATCGTGCACGCGCTCTGCGATCGTGATGCGGACGGTTCCCGCGGCGCGCTCCCCGTACACGAGACCGCGACGAGGGTCGCGATCGAGAGGATCCTCCTAGCTCGCATGGACGCGCTGTGCACGCCCGGCGCGTCGTTCGCGGCGAACCTTCTTCCAGTCGCTCGACTTCGTCGAGAACAGGACGTCGGTGACGATCTGAGCGACCCCGATCGCGAGGATGGCCCATGCCGTCCACGCGGGAGCGTTCGACGCCGGCCAGAACGCGAGCGAGATAAACGGCGCCAGCTTGGACGCGATCGCGCCCGAGGCGTGCATCGCTGCGCGCTCCCCAGGTGACGCGCGGAGATACGTCGCGTAGTCGGTCTTGATCCCGGGCCTCGGAGGAAACGGACCGCCGAAGAAGTACGACGTGAAGCGGATCCCCACCGCCCGCCCGACCGCCCAGTGCGCCAGGTCATGAGTGCTCACGGAAAGGATCCCCGCGGAGGCCACGAGCGCGATACCGGATACTGTTGCGTCGGTGGACCGCAGGGCAGCCACGATCGCGCCGGCACCCACGGCCGTGCCGCCGAGGAGCACCGCGTTGCCGAACCAGACGGGGAACCGGGGCCGGACGGCCCGCTCGAAGGCTCTGCGGTCGATGCGTCCCGCGACATCGGCCCAATGGTGGGCGAGACGTGGCTCGGCCTTCACCTTGAAGAGCAGCCGCCAGAATCCGAGCTTGCCGAGGTCGGTCTCCCCTCCGTCCACAGCCGCCTCGATGCGCTGGAAGGCATCCTGGAAGTTCTCGATGGGCGCACCATCCTCTCGGGGTTGCGTGGCTCGACCCTCCTCTGCCCATACAATGCCTGCTGACGCGCCCCCTCGACCCTCCCCCAGAAAGGGGTTCGACACGTCACGCACGAGCATCGGTCGAACGACGGCCGCTTCCCCGCCTCGCACGGGCCTGACCACCCTCGACGGGCGCTATCAGATGATCGAGCGTATCGCCTCCGGAGGCATGGGTGAGGTCTACCGCGCTCATGACGCGGTGCTCGCGCGGGAGGTGGCCATCAAGGTCCTCCACCGCAACCTCGCCGGCGATCCCGGGTTCATCGACCGTTTCCGCCGCGAGGCTCGCTCAGCTGCGTACCTCAACCATCCGAACATCGTCGCCGTATACGACTGGGGCGCGAGCGACGGCGTGTACTTCATGGTCATGGAGTACGTCCGCGGCCGGAACGTCCGCGAGTTGTTGACGGCCTCCGGCAGGCTGGAGCCGGCGCAGGCGACCGTGGTGCTGCTTCAGGTGCTCTCGGCGCTGGAACACGCCCACCGCCAGGGCATCGTCCACCGCGACGTAAAGCCCGAGAATGTGCTCGTGACGACCGATGGCGCGGTGAAGGTCGCCGACTTCGGCCTCGCGCGCGCGTACTCCGACATGCGATCCACGCAGAGCGGGATGGTGACGGGAACCGTGCAGTACCTCGCTCCTGAGCAGATCCAGGGCCATCCCGCAGAGCCGAGGACGGACCTCTACTCGCTCGGCGTGGTCGCGTACGAGCTCCTAACGGGCAGAACGCCGTTCGTGGCGGAGACCTCCCTCGCGATCGCGTACCAGCATCTGTCCGAGCGCGTGCCCGCGCCTTCGCTGGTCGCGCCCGCGGTCCCGGAGTCGCTCGACCGCATCGTGCTCCGCGCGACCGAGAAGTCGGCGGGAGATCGGCCCCAGTCCGCACCGGAGCTCCGCCGCGA
>JALYLP010000261.1 GCA_030774195.1 Actinomycetota bacterium
CGCCAAGGAAGACTCACCCGGGGATCCGACCGGCCCGGACTCGGCGTTCGTAGTGCTTACGGGTCGGCTCGACGTTCAGGAGGGCATCACGGTGCGGAGCGCCGTGATCTTTAACGGGCCGATGACGATCGACGGCACGGTCACCGAGTCGGCCGTCGCCTTCAACGGCGATGTCGCGGTCACCGGGTCGGTCGGCGAGAACGTCGTCGCCCTGAACGGCAGCGTGTTCGTGGGCCCGGGGGCGCGTGTCGGCGGGGACGTCGTGTCCCGAGAGGCGCCCGTGATCTCTCCTGGAGCCACGGTCGCCGGGTCGATCCGCCAGCGCGACGTCTCCTTCGAGTTCGGCAGGCTCGGCTTCCTCGGACGGATCGCATGGTGGATCGCGGTGTCGGTCGCGTCCCTGCTGACCGGCTTGCTCCTCGTCCTCGTCTGGCCGAGGGCGGCGGACGCGCTCGCCGAACGCGCGCGAGACAACGTCGGCCCCGCGATCGGGTTCGGTGCTCTCGTGTTCTTCGGGATCCCGATCGTCGCTGTGATCGCGATGATCACGGTGATCGGTCTCCTCTTCGGCGTGGGCCTGCTGTTGGCCAGCCTCTTGGTGTACGGGATCGCGTATACGGTTGGGACCTTCGCGCTCGGCCGGTCCCTGTTGAAACCACCGACCAAGCGGATCCTCGCGTTCCTTCTCGGGTGGGGGATCCTGCGAGTCGCCGCTCTCATCCCCGTGGTCGGCTCGCTCCAGTTCCTGGCCGCTGCGATCTGGGGCTTCGGGGCCATCGTTCTGGCGGCCCGCCGGGCAGGACGCGACGCCCCGTCGAACGTCGGGGCGCCTCCTCCGCCGCATCCAGGACCTCTCCCGCCGATGCCCGCCGCAGGGGGCGGCACGTGACGCCTCCGACCATCCCGATCCTCCGGGTGGCGGGCTCTCATCGTGATGTCGGACACCAGATCGGCGAGATCGGGCGCGACGACATCCGCGAAACGGTCGATTCATCGTTCGCCGATATCCCGTCCGGCCGCTCGCGCGACGAGCAGCTCGCACTGGCTGCGCGGTTCCGCGCGTTCACCGAGCCGCGGCTGCCGTGGCTGATCGAGGAACTCGACGGGTGCGCCGAAGCGGCTGGCGTCGATCCCATCGCGTTCTTCGCCAGCTCGATGGAGGAGATCTGGTACGCGCCGTACCCGAAAGGCACGGCGGGTCGCTGCAGCGATCTGGTCGCCGGACCGCGCGCAACGGCGACGGGTCACCTGATCGTGGGCCACAACAACGACCTGGGACCGGAGGTCGAGCCACGGCTCGTCGCGATCGAGAAGACCGTGACCGGTGACCCGGTGATCTTCCAGATCGGCGGCGCGCCCTGGATCAGCGTGGGCTGGAACTCGGCGGGGATCTCGCTCACCGGCAACGAGCTGTCGCCGAACGACGAGCGGCTGGGACTCTCGCGATCGCATCAGGTGTTCGAGATCCTTCGCGCTCGTTCGATGAACGAGGCCCTCGCGGCCGCGCTGCGTCCGGACCGAGCTTCCAGCTACAACAACGTCCTCACGTCGGCCGATGGCGGCGTCGCCAACGTCGAGGGGAGCGCGACCGACGCTGAGGTCACCGGGACGGACGCCGATGATCACCTCGTTCACACCAACCACTACGTCTGCGACCGGATGCTCGCGTTCGAGGGCGACGTCGAGTACGCGAAACGCTCGCACATCCGGTACGAGCGCGGGCGCGAGCTGCTCGCCGCCGAGGCGCCGGGCTCGATCTCGCCGGCACGCATGCGCGAGCTCCTCTCTGACCACGAGACGAAGCCGGATTCCCTCTGCCGCCACCCGGAGTTCGGCTACGAGAACGAGAAGACCGTGTTCTGGTGCGTCGCGGACGTCACCGAGGGGCGGATCGCGTTCGGACGCGGCAATCCGTGCGACTCCGAAACGCAGGAGTACCGCTTCGCGAACTACGGCTGACCGGTCACGATCCGCTGCCTGCGGACCTTCGCGTGAACATCGCTCCGAGCGCTTGTGATCAGCGTCGCGTTGTGATTGTATATGCATAGGCTAACTATATATCTTAAATGAGCACGTCGAGGCGGACTTCCCCAGCGCGAGACGTGGACGCGGTTGCCGGTCGGCTCCACACGGTCGCCCTCCACCTGTTGCGTCGCCTGCGCTCAGAGGACGAGGCGTTAGGCGTATCCCCTCCCCGACTCTCCGCGCTCTCGGTCGTCGTGCACGCCGGACCGATCACGATCGGCGACCTTGCGGCAGCCGAGAGCGTGCGCCCGCCGACGATGACCCGCCTGGTCGACGGCCTGGAGCACGAGGGGCTCGTCAACCGCGAGCCTCACCCCGACGATCGTCGCTCTGTCCGCGTCCGCGTAACGGCCAAGGGCAGGCGTGCCCTGACCGGTGGGAGTGCCCGCAGGACACGCGCCCTGGCGGAACACCTCCGTGGCCTCGCTCCGCACGATCTCGACACGCTCTCCCGGGCCACGGAGCTGCTGGAACGAACGCTCCGCGACGTTCGCGACTAGCGGTCCGACCGCTAGCGAGCCCGGCCGTGGACGAGCTCGCCGGACTTCCAGACCGCCACCGGTTTGAGGACGGCGGAGATGTCTTCGACCGGGTTCTCCTGATACAGGACCAGGTCCGCCCTCTTCCCGGGCTCCACGGTTCCGATGTCCTCGACGCGGAGCAGGTCGGCGCCGTTCGCGGTCGCGGCCCGCATCGCGGCCAATGGCGTCATCCCCCACGCGACCATGTACACGAGCTCTTGCGGGGCGTTCCCGTGAGGGTTGAACGG
>JALYLP010000262.1 GCA_030774195.1 Actinomycetota bacterium
CCCTCGCTGAACGGCTCCAGCTCGAAGACGCCCATCGGACCGTTCCACAGGACCGTCTTCGCGTCGGCGATGATGCGGGCGAACCCTTCGACGGTCGCGGGCCCGATGTCGAGCCCCATCAGGTCGTCCGGGATCTCGCGTGCAGGGACCGTCGTCCGTGGCACGTCGAGCGACGGCTCCGCCGCCGCCACGACGTCGGTCGGCAGTTCGATCCGGACGCCCTCGGCCTCCGCCGTCCGCCGGATGCCGCGAACGTCCTCGACCCGGTCTTCCTCGACGCGCGATCGGCCGACCGAGGCGCCCTCCGCCGCGAGCAGGGTGAACGCCATGGCACCACCGATCAAGACGTGATCGACCCGATGGATCAACGCCTCGATCACGCCGAGCTTGTCCGAGACCTTCGCTCCGCCGAGGACGGCCACGTACGGGCGCTCAGGCCCATGGAGCAACCTGCCGAGCACCTCGACCTCCTTCTGGAGGAGTCGACCAGCGACCGCCGGACGTCCGCTCGCGAGCATCAACTCGGGGAGGGCTTCGACCGAAGCGTGCGCCCGGTGCACTGCGCCGAACGCATCGTTCACGTATTCGTCGGCGAGCTCCGCGAGCGTGCCGGCGAAGCGCGGGTCGTTCGCCTCCTCGCCCGGATCGAACCGCAGGTTCTCGAGCATCGCGATGTCGCCCGGACCGAGGCGCCCGACCGCGTCGATCGTCGCCGCATCGTCCGGCATGCCGAGCGCCTTGACCGAGGCACGACCGGCGAGCAGTCCCGTGAGCGCGTCCGCCACGACCCGCGTGCGCAGATCGTCCTTGGCTACGCCCTTCGGCCGCCCGAGGTGCGACGCGAGCACCAGCGCCGCTCCCCGCTCCCTGAGCTCGTCGATCGTCGGGATCGCGGCCACGATCCGACTGTCGTCGGCGACGGAGCCGTCGTCGGCGAGCGGCACGTTGAGATCGACACGGAGGAACACCCGGGTCCCGGCGACTTCCCCCAGCTCGTCGAGCGTGCGGAGGCGGCCGGCCGTCACCGGTTCGACGCGACGATCTCGACCAGATCGATGAGCCGGTTGGAGTAACCCCACTCGTTGTCGTACCACCCCATCACCTTCACGAGGCTGCCCAACGCCATCGTGAGCGGGGCGTCGAAGGTGCACGAGGCCGAGGATCCGACGATGTCCGACGACACGATCTGCTCCTCGGAGTAGACCAGCAGGCCACCGGAGAGCGGGCCGGACTCGGACGCCGCGCGGAACGCGTCGTTGACCTCCGCGACCGTCGCGTCGCGTCCCAGGACGGCCGTGAAGTCGGTGATGGACCCGTCGGCGACGGGGACGCGGAACGCGTGTCCGTCGAGGCGCCCCTTCATCGCCTCCAGCACCAAGCTGGTGGCGCGGGCCGCGCCCGTGCTCGACGGGATGATGTTCAGTGCCGCCGCACGTGCCTCGCGGAGGTCCTTGGACGGCCCGTCCACCAACGCCTGCGCCCCGGTGTACGCGTGGACGGTCGTCATCAATCCCTTCTCGACGCCGAAGGCATCGTCCAGCACCTTCACCATCGGGACGAAGCAGTTCGTGGTGCACGACGCGTTCGAGATCACCTTGTGCCGGTCCGGGTCGAACGTGTCGTCGTTCACCCCGACCACGAACGTGGCGTCCACGTCTTTGCCCGGCGCGGAGATGACCACGATCGGTGCTCCGGCCTCCAGGTGCTGCGCCGCCTTGTCCCTGCTGGTGAACAGGCCCGTGGACTCCACCACGACGTCGACGCCCAGCTCGCCCCACGGCAGGGCCGTCGGGTCGCGCTCCGCCAGGATCTTGAGCGTGTCTCCGTCGACCTTGATGCCGTCGCCGACCAGCTCCACGTCCCCGTCGTACGTCCCGAGGATCGTGTCGTACTTCAACAGATGCGCCATCAGCTCGACCGACAACAGGTCGTTGGCCGCGACGAAATCGATGTCCGCGCCACGTTCCTTCGCGGCGCGGAAGAAGTTGCGTCCGATCCGTCCGAACCCGTTGATGCCCACCTTGATCGTCATGGGGGTCCTCCCTCGCGTTTGGGTCGAACCCATGCTAGCGATTCGCCCCGAGACCGGTTCCCGCGCTCAGCCGCGGTCCACGTCCCGGTGCACGACGACGACGGGGAGTCCGTGATCCCGGAAATACGCACCGAGGGCCTCCGCGACCACCACCGAGCGATGGTGGCCGCCCGTGCACCCGATCGAGACCGTCAGGTACGACTTCCCTTCGGCGACGAAGCCGGGCACGGTCGCGTCGAGCAGAGCGGTGACGCGTTCGATGAAGGTGCCGTACGCGTCCTGTGACTCGACGTAGTCCTTGACGCGCTGGTCCGTCCCGGGGAGCGAGCGCAATTCGGGGACCCAATGCGGGTTGGGGAGAAACCGGACATCGAGCTGCATGTCGGCGTCCCGGGGAGCGCCGAACTTGAACCCGAAGGACACCACCGAGACCTGGATCCCTTCCTCCGGCGGCGAATCGGCGAAGGACTCCCGGATCCGGTCTCGGAGCTCATGAGGAGTGAGCCCCGAGGTGTCGATCACCAGATCCGCGTGGCCCCGCAGCTCGCCCAGGATGTGCCGCTCCTTCCGGATGCCCTCGACGACCCGATCGGCCGGCGCCAGCGGGTGTCGCCTCCGCGTTGCCTCGTACCGGTTCACCAGATCGTCGTCGGAGGCTTCCAGGAAGACGATGCGATAGTCGGTGTGGAGCTTCTTCAGCTCTTCCAGAGCTTTGGAGAGCTCGCTGAAGAACACCCCGCCGCGCGCGTCGACCACGATCGCGACCCGAGCCGGTCCGCCGGGCCGCGTGGTGAGCTCGGCCATCTTCGGCAGCAACGCCGGCGGGAGGTTGTCGACGACGAAGTACCCCAGGTCTTCCAGACAATGCGCCGCCTCCGAGCGGCCCGCACCCGACAGCCCGGTGATGATGGTGAACCCAGTCACGTGCACCGCCTCGTCGAGGTCGCTCACGCGGTCGCCCGCCGATCCGACGTCGGCTGGGTGTGCAGGTGCTCGTGGATCGCGGCGGCCAGATCGCGACCGATCCCCGGCGTCTCCGCGATCTCGTCCGGGGCGGCTTCCCGGAGCCGGGCGAGCGATCCGAACCGCTTGAGCAACGACTTCTTCCGGGCCGGTCCGATGCCCGCGATGTCGTCGAGCGGCGAGTGGAAGGCGCGCTTCTCGCGCGTCTGACGATGGAACCGAACGGCCGTCCGATGCGCCTCGTCCCGGATGTGTTGCAGCACGAACAGCGCCTCCGATCCGCGCGGGATCAGCAAGGGGTCGGGGCGATCCGGGAAATAGATCTCCTCGAGCCGCTTCGCGAGACCGATGTGCGGGATCGACAGGCCGAGCTCCCCGAGCACCCTGGTCGCCTGCGCGAGCTGTCCCCGCCCGCCGTCGACGACGACCAGAGCCGGCGGGTACGAGAACCGACGGGCTCGGCCATCCTTCGGCCATTGTTGCTCGTCCAACAGCCGCGTGAACCGTCGACGCAGCATCTCGTCCATCGACGCGAAGTCATCCTGACCGACGACGCCCTTGATCGTGAACTTCCGGTAGTCCTGACGCTTGGGCAAGCCGTCCTCGAAGACCACCATCGACCCGACCTTGTCGGTCGGACCAAGGTTGGAGATGTCGTACGCCTCGATCCGGAGCGGCGCCTGCTCCAGCCCGAGCTGGTCCGCCAGTTCCGTGAGCGCTCGCGAACGCGCTCCGAAGTCCGAGGCGCGGCGGAGCTTGTGGCGGTGGAACGCCTCCTCGGCGTTGCGCGTCACGACCTCGAGGAGCTTGCGTTTGGCGCCCCGTTCGGGAACGGCGATCCGGACGGGGCC
>JALYLP010000263.1 GCA_030774195.1 Actinomycetota bacterium
GTTGCACGTCGCCGGACCGCGCTCGCGAGAGCTGCTGTGGCGCCTGACCGATGCCGATCTGTCCGACGATGCGTTCCCGTTCCTCTCGGCGCGCCGCATCGAAGCCGGTTGGGCACAACCGTGGGCCCTCCGGGTCTCGTACACGGGCGAGCTCGGGTGGGAGCTGTACGTGCCGACCGAGTTCGTCGGGGATCTGTACGAGCGGGTCGTGGAGGCTGGCAAAGACTTCGACCTCCGCCACGCCGGCGGTTTCGCGTTCGAAGGGCTCCGCTTGGAGCGCGGGTTCCGGTCGTGGGGGCACGACATGGGACCCCTCGACGATCCGTACGAGGTCGGGTTGGGCTTCGCCGTGAACCTCGCGACTGACTTCGTCGGGTGCGAAGCGCTCCGCGAGCTGAAGGACGGTCCTCGCGAACGCCGGTTGCTGTCGGTCAAGCTGGACGACCCGGCCCCGATGCTCTGGCATGCGGAGTCCGTCTTGTCGGGCGACGAGCGCATCGGGCACGTGACGAGCGGGGCATACGGGCACACGCTGGGGAGCGCGGTCGGGCTCGCGTGGGTGCACGGGGAGGTGTCCCCCGACGCGCCGGTTACCATCGAGGTCCGCAGCCGCAAGGTGCCGGCGACGATCTCCTCGAAGCCGTTCTACATCCCGGCCTGAGATCGCCAGGCTCCACGCTTGGCTACTTGCGCGATGTATACACTGCGCGTATAGTCGCCGCGATGTCGTTCGGACACGCGCTGCTGGGGCTGTTGGAAGAGGGGCCGCAGCACGGGTACGAGCTGAAGCATCGCTACGACGCGCACTTCCCAGGTGCCCGACCCCTTCCGTTCGGGCAGGTCTACGCGACGCTCGCCCGGTTGCACCGTGACGGTCTGGTCGACATGTCGGCGGTCGAGAGCGGAGCGGGGCCGGACCGGAAGCTGTACGTGATCACCCCGGCGGGTGTCACGGACCTTGAGCGTTGGATCGACGAGCCAACGCCGGTCGGTCTGGTGCGGAGCGAGCTCCTATCGCGCGTTGTCGTCGCTCTGATCTCCGGCCGAGACCCGGACGCGGTTCTCGATGCGCAACGCGCGGAGCATCTGTCACGCATGCGCGAGGTCACCGAGCGGCGACGGACCGCCGATCTGGTCGGCGCGATGGCATGCGACTTCGAGCTCTTCCATCTGGAAGCGGACGTGAAGTGGATCGAGCATTCAGCCCGCCGACTCGACGCGAAGCGCGATCGCCGGACGAAGGAGGAGGGACGATGACCCGGGAACCTGAGACCGACCTCTCGGCGTTCGCCGCGACGTCGGTGGGCCCGTTGATCGAGGCGGTCGACGTTCGGAAGCAGTTCGGTGACACGGTTGCGCTCGACGGCTTGTCGTTCGAGATCGCCGGCGGCGAGATCGTCGCCGTCCTCGGGCCAAGCGGATCCGGGAAGTCGACCTTGCTGCTCTGCCTGGCCGGGATCCTGCTCTCCGATGGCGGCGACGTGCGGTACAGGGGACGCTCGTTGGCGTCCGTCTCCGACGCGGTCCGAACGCGGCTCCGCCGGGACGATTTCGGGTTCGTCTTCCAGTTCGGCCAGCTCGTCCCGGAGTTGACCGCGCTCGACAACGTGTCTCTGCCGCTTCGGCTCGCCGGGTTGCGACGCCGAGATGCGATCGGGCGTGCTCGGGAGTTCCTCGCCTCGCTCGGTGTTGACGACGTTGCCGAGAAACGCGCCGGCGAGATGTCCGGAGGACAGGCGCAACGCGTGGCGGTCGCCCGGGCGCTGGTCTCCCGCCCGCGGGTGATCTTCGCCGACGAGCCGACCGGGTCGCTCGACTCGACGAATGGCGAGCTGGTGATGGAGCTCTTGGTCTCGACCGCGCGACGCCAGGGGTCGAGCATCGTGCTCGTCACGCATGAGCCGCAGGTGGCGGCGTACGCGGATCGCGAGATCGTTGTGCGGGACGGGCGAGTCGCGCATGCGGCGGCGCTGGCGTGAAGCGACTCCGGCTGGTCGGCCTCGGCGCTCGCCTGGCCACGGCTGGCGGACGTTCGGCCTGGATGAGGTTGGGGTTGATGGCGGTCGGGTTCGCCGTCGGTTCGGGGCTCTTGCTTTCGGCTTCGAGCATCGTTCCGGGATTACACGCCCACGACCTTCGAAGAGATGCTGACTACGGGATCGAGAAAGGGCCGCACGCGAACGATGTGCTTCGGATCTGGGGCATGCCGCAATCGTTCGGTGACGTGGACATCCAGACCGAGGTCGTCGAGGCCGTTGGAGATGCCCCGATACCACCGGGGCTTCCACGGATCCCGGCTCCCGGTGAGATCTACGCATCGGAAAGGCTGGCAAGCGTGTGGTCGGGCGGGCTCGGAGCGGCCGTTGAGGACCGGCTTCACGGACACCTCGTCGGCACCATCGGCCACGAGGGCGTCTTAGGTCCAGACGAGCTTTCCATGTGGGTCGGCAAGCCGGTAGATGTGCGACTGCATCCTTCCGACGCCTATGTGCTTCGTTCCTTCGGGTTACCGGGCAGCGTCAGTAAGCCACTCGACCTGGGAGCGCTCCTCATCATCATGGTGATCACGTCCGCGATCCTGCTCCCCATCTGGCTGTTCGTGGCAACGGTGACCCGTCTCTCGGCAGCGACGCGGGAAGCCCGGCTCGCCGCGGTTCGACTTGCGGGAGGCACGCAGGTTCAGGTCAGACTGCTCGCGGGGACCGAGGCCGGGGTCGGTGCGAGCATCGGCTCGTTGCTGGGGATCCCGTTGTTCCTTGCGATCCGAACGCCCCTAGCAGGGGGTGCGATCGGGGGCATCCATCTGTTCCCATCGGATCTCACGCCGCCCCTTCCGATCGCGATCGGGCTCTTGGTCGCGCTGCCGGCGCTGGCGACCTTGATGTCTCTCGTTACGCTGCGGCGCATCGTCATATCGCCGGTCGGTGTGACCCGTCACGCTCAGCGTACGCATGCAGGTTGGGGCTGGGTGATCGTTCTCGCCGTCGGGGTTGGCCTGCTCGGGTGGTCCGCGAGCAAACACGCGGACCTCACGCGACTCGGCAACGTCGAAGTCATGCTGCTCATCGGCACAAGCTTGGTCTGTCTCGGCTTCGGCCTCGTCGGAACGGCGACGTGGTCAGCATGGATCTTGGCGCGGCGCCTCGCCGGATCCGTTCGCTCGGTGCCGGCGATGTTGGGGATGCGGCGCCTCGAGGCGGAGCCGACCTCCGTGAGTCGTGTCGTCGGTGGCGTGGCGCTCATGATCGCCATGGTTGGCGTGGTGCAGTCGGGGCTGATCAGCATCGAACGTTCGGCAGGACCTCCGTTGCTCCCGATGCAGGCCCAGATGCTCAAGGAGGATGACGTCGGCGTCGGGGAGGGCAACCTCGGGACGTCGTCGATCGATCTAACGGACATCCCGGGCGTTCGATCGGCACGGTGGACGCGCAAGATCCCCTTCGGGCGGACCGGTCGGCCGATCGGCGTCATCGCGACGGATGGATCGCCGTCGACGCTCGAGACCATCCGAGACCGCCTCGCGTGGAGCGGCGCCGACATCCACACCCTGCCCCAGCTCCAAGCGCAAGCGAAACTCACCAACGACGATTACTCCTCGTTCCGACGTGGCGCGATGGCGATCACCCTCTTCCTCTTGCTGGTGTCCGCCGCGACGTTGCTGGTGGCGATGGTCGACTGGGTGATGGAGCGACGGCGGTCCCTGGCGGTGCTCTCGGCCGTCGGCGTCTCCGGCGCGACTGTCCGACGCTCGATCTTCGTCCAGGTCGCGCTTCCGCTGGCGACATCGATCACCTTCGGTGTCGCCGGGGCGATCGTCATCACGACGCTGCTGTACACGGCCGTCGAGCAGGGGATCGTGATCCCCTCACAGCAGCTCGTGGTGCTGGTGATCGCGGTCGTCGCGACCGTGTTCGCGGTGACGGCGCTCTCGGTCCCGTGGCTCAGGATCGCGCGCCGACCTGAGCTCTTGCGCGAGGCCTGAACCGGATCCGTTCTCACCAACAGCAACAAGGAGCCCTGCCTCGAGCGTCAGCGCGTCAGGAACTCCTCCAGGGCCGCGCGGGTGGGCACGCCTTCGCGCGCGCCGGCG
>JALYLP010000264.1 GCA_030774195.1 Actinomycetota bacterium
CATGACCGCGCGGATCGCTGCCTATCAGCACGGCATCTATCCACGCTCGGAGAATGTCGTGGCCGCCACGCGAGGCCTCGACCGCGGCCGAACCTCCCCCGAGGAGGTCGACGCCGCCTTCGCGTCCGACCGTGAGGACCTCATCGCGGCCCAGCGCGAGGCCGGGCTCGACTACGTCTCCGACGGGCTCCTTCGCTGGCAGGACATCTTCCGGCCGCTCGTGGACCTGTCCGGCGGCCTCGACGCCCGGACCCTGGTCCGCTGGTTCGACAACAACACGTTCTTCCGGGCCCCGGAAGTCACCGGCGACCTGACGCTTGCGGGAGCGATCCCCCACGAGCTCGAAGACGACGCCGACATCCCCGAGCCGCGCGTGGCGACGCTGCCCTCGCCCTACCTCTTCTCCCGCGCCGCTCAGTTCGACGGCGATCGCAACGCCCTCATGCTCGCTCTGGCCGGCGAGGTCCTCCGGCCGGTCGCCGAGGCGCTCGCCGGGCGCGGCTACCGGCTCATCCACCTCCAGGAGCCATGGCTGGCCTACCACGGGATCGAGGCCGGCGATTGGGACGACCTCGAGAAAGCGCTCACCGGGATCGGCGAGGTCACGGGCGACGCCGCCCTGGTCCTGCACGTGTACTTCGGCGACGCCGGCCCACACGTCGACCGCCTCCGCCGCCTGCCGGTGGACGCGGTCGGCATCGACTTCGTGCAGACCGACCCTGGCTCACTCGGGTCGAACTGGGAGGTTGGACTCGTGGCCGGGTGCCTGGACGGCCGCAGCTCGCCGATCGAGTCGGACGAGGGGACGGCCGACTTCGTGCAGCGCGTGGCCGAGACGCTCCGGCCCCCGGCCGTGTACCTCTCCTCGAACTGTGAGCTCGAGTACCTCCCGCGAGACGTGGCGCGCCAGAAGGTGCTTCGCCTGGGCGAAGTGTCCGCGCGCCTGAAGGAGCGACTGGCATGACTCCCGACGCCGCGACCCGGGCCGCCCCGGAGACGACCCGCGACCTGACGAAGACGCCCCTGCTGACCCACGAGGTGGGTTCGCTCGACAAGCTCGGCTGGCGGGTGAAGGCGGCCGCCGGCAAGAAGCTCGACCAGCGCGACATCGAGGAGGCCCGTTCGTGGGGCGAGCGGGTGGGCGTGGAGGGACACGAGGAGCTGCTCGACCTGCTCCGTCGCTCGCCGCTCACCGACCCGGCCGACAGGGCGGAGGTCAAGAGGTGGTCCAGCCGGTACGCCATCCGGATGGAGGAGTCGGCCGGCCTCGACGTGGTCTACGACGGCGAGCAGCAGCGCACCGAGATGTACGCGTGGGCGGTCGCCCACACCGACGGGTTCGAATGGCGCGGAAGCGTGCGGGCGTTCGACAACAAGTACTACTCGAAGGCCGCCGTGACCGGGCCGATCTCCCTGAAGGAGGCCTACCACAACGAGGAGTTCGCCTACCTGCGCTCGGTGGCCCGGGCCGAGCTGAAGGTTCCCATCACGGGCGCGTACACGATTGCCGACTGGTCCTTCGACGAGCGGTACTTCCAGGAACACGATCTCAGTGCGGCCCACGCGGAGCGGAGCGCGAAGCGGCACGGCGCGCGGCGCGCGTTCATCGTGGATGTGGCGCGGAACATGATCCAGCCGAACGTGGAGGCGCTGATCGGCCTGGGCGCCAGGTGGATTCAGATCGACGAGCCGGGCGGCAGCACGGACCCACATGAGCTGGACCTGTTCGCCGAGAGCTTCAACGAGAGCGTGGCGGGCCTCTCGGGCGCCGTGTTCTCCACGCACCTGTGCTTCTCGGACTACAACCTGTTCTTCCCGGAGATCGAGGCGATGTCCGGGTGCCGCCAGTACTGCGTGGGCTTCGCGAACTACGACGGCCGCGACCTCGGCGTGAGCGACGACGCGCGCCCGGGGTATGCGGTCATCAAGAAGTTCCGGGACCTGTCCTACCGACCGTCGCTGGGGCTGGGGGTGCTCGACATCCACACGGACTTCATCGAGCCGCCGGAGCTGGTGCGCGACCGTGTTCTGTACGCGGTTGAGGTCTTCGGCGACCCGGGGCGGATCCAGGTCACGCCGGACTGCGGCCTGCGGACCCGGTCCTGGGACGTGGCCCACCGAAAGCTAGTCAACATGGTCGAGGGAACCCGGATGGCCAAGGAGGCTCTGGGCGTGTAGCGGCGGCCGATGGCTGGTTCCTCTCCCAGACAGCGACGTCTTCAAGCTGTTCCGAGCTCTCGCGGCCAGGGTGACATGGCTTTCGGGCCTCTTGCGCCGAGGAGTCCTTGAGGGATGTAATCACCAGGCGAGGACGGGGCTGCGTAAGGGCGGGAGGGTAAGCGGTGTCGGCGAAGAAGGCCACGGCGAAGAAGGCCACTCCTCGTGGCTCGCCTCAAGTCTTGTCTCAGCCCATGCCAGCGGAGCCAGGCGATTTCATTGTCATCGACTCACCTCATGTCGGCTCCCTGCCTCGTGAGGGCAAAGTCCTAGAAGTCATCCAGGGCGAGGTGAGCTTGAGTTACCGGGTCCAGTGGGCGGATGGACATCAGAGCCTGATCACACCGACAAGTGGCGCCGCCCGAATCATCCGGGCATCGGAGAGAGCCTGACTTCCAACCGGTGCGCATGAAGCTATTGTCAAATGTTGCGGACGAGGTCTCACGCGGCGGCGTCCTGTTGACCCCATCGCGGGTTCTCCTCCGCCATGGTCAGGATGAGGCCTTGGATCTTCTGGTCGATGCGCGGGCGACCGCCGTTGCTCCTGTTGTAGGTCCACTCTCGACTGACGAGATCTCGGTGCCAGCGAAGCAGCGTCTGGGGGTGACCGATAAGGCGCTCCAGCGCTCCGCGGCAGCAGCCGGGAGAAGGCCGCGAGAAGTATCCGATCGAGACGGCGCAACTTCGGGCGGGCGGCCCTTCGGGAGAGAACCTTCAGTTGGTGAGGCGACATCAGGATCTCTGCCTCGCGATCACGATTCTCGCCCTCGGGTGCGAGGCGAAGGACGAGACGAAGCAGGAAGTAGACTACCGCGAAGTACATTGCGCGATCCTCCTGCGCAGCAGTTCAGCCGGCGGATCTGAGGTTTCTGCACCCTTCACGAGCCGGCCCTCGTTGCAGGAGTGTCGAACCGCGGTTCGCGCCTAACACGTGGATGACCGGGCAATGGAGAGTCCGCATGACGCCCGGCGTATCCCGGCGTGCCATGGGCGATGCGGTCTCTCCGCCGACCCGGACCCGGCGCTGCTCGCTGGTCGTGGGCGAGTAGAACCCTGGTCTTCGCTCGCCGGGCGCAACGAGCTCCCGCGGAGGCTTGTCTCGACACGGCCGAGCCTCGGTGCTAGCGTCTGCCTTGGAGTGCCGGGAAGCCTGGTCGGCGGGATCGGCGCTCGTCTTTTTTCTGGGAGCCGGTCTCCAACTGGATGGGGGGGCTGGAGGCGACGATGCGGCTCACTGTTGCACGAGGCGATGCATTCCTTCTCGTCATTCCAGCCCAGGTTGTCGTGGGGATCCTCTACGCATGGATCTGTTCGTGGTTCCTTCATCTGCGCGACCGTCCGACCCTTTGCGGTGGGCGCT
>JALYLP010000265.1 GCA_030774195.1 Actinomycetota bacterium
CACGCGGCGTCGCTGCATCAGGCTTTCGCCCATTGTGCAAGATTCCCCACTGCTGCCTCCCGTAGGAGTCTGGGCCGTATCTCAGTCCCAGTGTGGCTGGTCGTCCTCTCAGACCAGCTACCCGTCGTCGCCTTGGTGAGCCGTTACCTCACCAACAAGCTGATAGGCCGCGGGCCCATCCCAGACCGGCGGACCTTTCCCGGCCGAGCCATGCGGTTCGGCCGGAGTATCCGGTATTAGCTCCGGTTTCCCGGGGTTATCCCAGGGTCTGGGGCAGGTTGCCCACGTGTTACGCACCCGTTCGCCACTGATCCCGGAGCCGAAGCTCCGTTCACCGTTCGACTTGCATGTGTTAGGCGCGCCGCCAGCGTTCGTCCTGAGCCAGGATCAAACTCTCCGTAGAGATCGCTCACCCGGCCCGAAGGCCGGCTTCGCTGTCTTCTGGAGTCAGCCGACCGAAGAGGCACCTTCGGCCGACCTCCTGACCCGCTCCGCATGATCTACGGAACGGTTCTTGTTGTGTACGGTCGTCAAGCCGAGGGCACGGCGAACCGGCCTCGGAGTGACGAGGTCACTGGCTTCACACGCTGTTCAGTTCTCAAGGTGCGAGTGGACGCGAGAGTCCCCACGCAAGAGGTACTTGACCTCGCGCAGAGGGCCGCGCCGGACGAGATGCTAGCAGCCCCCCTGCAGGCGTCAACCGGAGTGCGACGCTCGAACGCCGTTCCCGGAGACCGGGTCAGTCCCTGATGCCTGCCAACCGGGCGAACCGTCGACGGCCGACCTGCCACACCGAGCCGGATATCGCCCCCGGCGGGTCGCCCTCGATGGGGAGATCCTCGGCCGGTTGCGGCTTTCCGTTCATGCGTACGCCGCCCTGAGCCTGCAGACGCCTCGCTTCCGAGCGGCTGCTCACGAGCCCCATCGCCTCCAGGAGCGCAGGAACATGGACGCTCCACATGCCGTCCTGCTCTTTCCGGAAGACGCTGATCGGGACCTGAACGTCCTGCGGGTCCTCCGGCATCCCATGCTGCTTATGGATCAGATCGAAACGCCGCTCCGCCGCGTCGCCCGACCCAGGCCCATGGTAAAGGTCCACGATGGTCCGCGCCATGCGTCGCTTCTCCTCGTTCGGGTGGAGCGAGCCCTCAGCGAGGCCCCCAACGACCCGAGCGTTGTCGTCCGGTCCAAGATCCATGCACAGTAGCTCGTACTTCGCGATCAACGGATCGGGGATCGACATCAACTTGCCGAACATGTCTTCAGGGGGTTCGTCCACCCCGACGTAGTTCCCGAGCGACTGGCTCATCTTCTGAACGCCGTCCAGCCCCTCGAGCAAGGGCATCGTCAGCGCGATCTGCGGGTCTTGCCCCGCGTCCTTCTGGAGCTCGCGCCCGACGAGCAGGTTGAAGAGCTGGTCGGTGCCCCCGAGCTCGACGTCCGCCTCGACGGCAACCGAGTCGTACCCCTGGAGCAGGGGGTACATGAACTCCATCAGCGAGATGGGCTTGCCGGCCGCGTAGCGGTTCGCGAAGTCGTCTCGCTCTAGCATCCGCGCCACGGTGGTCGACGCCGTCAGTCGAAGCACGTCCTCGACGCCGAGCGGCTCCAACCACTCCGAGTTGCGCCGGAGCTCGACCCGGTCACGATCGATCACCTTCCAGAACTGGGACAGCACGCGCTCGGCGAAGGCATCGACCGCCTCCTTCGAAAGCGTCGGGCGGGTGGACGACCTCCCCGACGGATCCCCGACACGAGCAGTGAAGTCGCCGACGATCAAGACCGCCTGGTGTCCGGCATCCTGGAACTGACGCAGCTTCCGGAGGACGACCGCCCAGCCGAGGGTGACCGTGGGAGCGGTGGGGTCCAAACCGAGCTTGACGCGCAGCGGCCTCCCGAGCGCGAGCTTCTCTGCCAGGCCAGTCTCGGGAGCGATCTCCGCTGCCCCGCTCTGCAGCCTCGAGAGGGCATCATCGGCCATGGCGCCGCGATGCTACCAAGGGCCTCCGCAAGAACGTTTAGGTTCGGGGGTACGCTTCGCGCCGTATGCGGAAGGTCCGGGGACCCGTCGCCGCCTCTGTTTCGCTCGCCTGCTTCCTCTGCGGGATGGTGGCGTGCAGCCTGCCACGGCTACAGGACTACCACGCGCGACCCCTGGCGCAGACCTCGTTCCTCTACGCGGCGGACGGATCGCTGATCACCCCGCTGCATGCGACAGAGAACCGGGTCGCGCTCACGACCGCACAGATGACGCAGAACATCCGGGACGCGGTCGTCTCGATCGAGGACCGTCGCTTCTACAGCCACCACGGCGTGGACCCGGAGGCCGTCCTGCGGGCAGCGGTGAACGACCTTCGGAGCGGCCACGTCGTCGAAGGCGGTTCGACGATCACGCAGCAGCTGGTGAAGAACCTCTACACGGGCGATAACCAGAGCTTCGGCCGGAAGATCGACGAAGCGCTCCTCGCCTGGCAGCTCGAGAACGCGCTGTCGAAGCAGGAGATCCTGACGCGGTACCTGAACACCGTGTACTTCGGTGAGGGTGCTTACGGCATCCAAGCCGCGGCCAAGACCTACATCGGCGTCGATGCGAGCGACCTGACGCTCGCCGAGTGCGCGATGCTGGCCGGGTTGATCACCGCGCCCAATCATTTCGACCCGTTCATCCGGCGTTCTTCCGCCATCGGCAGACGCAACGTCGTCCTTCGGCTGATGCAGGAGCAGGGATACGTCACGAGCAACGAGTACCGCCAGGCCGTTCGCGAGAAGATCGTGTTACGGCGCGACCGAGCCGAGCTGCGCTACCCGTACCCCTACTTCGTCGACTACTTCAAGCGCTGGTTCCTGACGAACCCCGCCTTCGGGAAGACGTACGACGATCGTTATCGTTTGCTCTTCGCGGGCGGCTTGCGGATCACGACGACGCTCGACCCCGGCGTCCAGGCAGCCGCGCAGGACGCCGTATCGAGCGTCCTCACCTATCCGTCCGACCCCGATGCAGCCGTGACGGTCCTTGATCCTCGAACCGGGTACGTCCGGGCGATGGTCGGTGGCAAGGACGCCGATTATTGGGCGAACGACGCCGCCGGACGGGTGAACCTCGCGACCGGGGTCGGTGGATCGGGCAGACAGACGGGGTCCGCCTTCAAGGCGTTCGCGTTGGTGACCGCCCTCGAGCACGGGATCTCTCCCGATACGACGTTCGTGGCTCCTTCGTCGATCGACATCTCGCTCCCGGGCGGCGGGTACTGGCACGTGACGAACGCCGAAGGCAACGGATACGGCACCATGAGCCTCCGCTCGGCGACGGTCTACTCGGTCAACACCGTGTACGCGCAGCTGATCGAACGGCTCACGCCGGAGGCCGTGGTCGAGACGGCGCAACGGATGGGGATGCGGTGCTGTCCTCGGGTTGCGACGCCGAGCACGCCGTTGCAGGCCTACCTGTCCGCCGTCCTCGGCTCCAATGAGGCGAACACGCTCGAGATGGCGAGCGCGTATGGGACGCTCGCGACGGGTGGACGTCACGTCGACCCGGTGCCGGTCGTCACGGTGTCCGACGCGAACGGCAACCTCGTGTGGCAGGCGGACCCCCGCCCGCAGCAGGTCGTCAGCCCCGACGTCGCGGCGGCCGCAGACGGGATCTTGCAGGACGCGGTCCTCTACGGGACCGGGACCGCGGCCAATATCGGGCGGCCGCAGATCGGGAAGACGGGAACCGACGACAACCACGACAACGCGTGGTTCATCGGCTCGGTGCCACAGCTGACGGCGGCGATCTGGGTCGGGTTCCATCAGGGACAGATCCCGATGGAGCCTCCGCGGACCCGGATCACCGTGTTCGGAGGGACCTTCCCGGCCCAGATCTGGCGCGTCTTGATGCTCCGGGTCACGGCGGGGATGCCCGCGGAATCGTTCCCGACCCCCGAGGTGCGCTACCTCTCGGTGGCGGTCGACGTCACCCAGCACCCCTATTGCTTGCCCAATGCCTACACGCTCCCCATGGACGTAGAGGTCCTGCATTTCATCGCCGGCACGGAACCGGATCAGATCTGCACCGCCCCGACCTCGCACCAGAAGGTGATCGTGCCGTCGGTGGTTGGGTTCGTGCAGGCCGACGCGCTCGCGACGCTCGAGCAGAGCGGGTTCTACGTCCAGGTCCGGACCGAAGCCAGCACGCAACCAGCCGGGACGATCATCTATCAGACGCCGTCGGGCGGGGTACCCGACTTCCAGACGAACACGGTCACGATCACCGTGGCGAAGGCACCCCCGCCGGCCGGCTGACCGACACCCACGGACCGTCGATCCAGAAGCGCCAGGGCTGGTCGGTCCCGACCCGGATCCCGACGCGAGGGCCGGAGCGGATGCTTGCGGCAACGGCGGTCGGATCGCGCTCGATCCAGATCTCGCTCCCCCGCACCAGGTCCGCACCATCGAGGCTCCGGTCGACGCCGAACGCTTGGGCGAGGCGAGCCGGCCCGCGGCAGAGATCGAGAACGCGGTCCGTGCCCCTGCGGATCGACATGCGATCCATGCCTTCGAGCGGTTGCGCCGCTCTGAGCAAGACCGCGCTCGCAGTCCCGTTCGGACCCGTGACCACGTTCATGCAGTGGTGCATCCCGTACGTGAAATACACATACAGATGTCCGGGAGGTCCGAACATGACGCGGACACGGGGCGTCAGGCCCCGGTATGCGTGGCTCGCCGGGTCGTCTTGCTCGTACGCCTCCGTCTCGACGATCCGGGCGCGGAGGACGCCGCCGTCCGGGAGCCGCCGCGCGAGGACGTGACCCAGGAGCTCCGGTGCGACCTCCGTCGCGGGTCGCGCGAGGGATCGACGCGGCAGTCGCGGCATCACGCTCCTTTCTGGAGGAATCGGCGGAGCTTCGCGAGCGACCACGCATCGATCACGTCGTCCTTCGTCAGCCACCCTCGCTGCGCGACGCCGATGCCGTAGCGCATCGCGTCCAGGTGACCGACCGCGTGGGCGTCCGTGTCGATCGAGAACCGAGCGCCGTAGCGACGTGCCCTCCGGACGTGCTCGTCGCGTAGGTCGAGCCGGTCCGGGTACGCATCGATCTCGAGAGCGGTTCCGGTCCGGGCAGCCGCCTCGAACACCGCGTCCAGGTCGAGAGCCACCGGGTCCCGACGTCCGATCTTGCGAGTCGTGGGGTGGCCGATCACGTTCACGTTCGGGTTCTCCATCGCTTGGATCATCCGGCGGGTCATCGCTTCGCGCGACTGGTTGAAGTGTGAATGGATCGACGCCACCGTGATGTCGAACCCTTCGAGGAAGGAAGCAGGCCAGTCGACCGCTCCGTCCGGATCGATGTTCAACTCCGTTCCGTGCAGCAGGGTCATGCGCGGGAATCGATCCTGCAG
>JALYLP010000266.1 GCA_030774195.1 Actinomycetota bacterium
GTCTTGTAGTAGTCGGGGAACCGTGGGGCGTACTTCGCGGCGAGTGTGCGGCCCCGCTGCTCGCCGAGACGCGCGGCCAGCGCGTCGGCGAGGTCGTCGTCCCAGGTACGCGCGAGCCGCTCGACCTCCGCTTCCAGCTCCTCGTGCCGGATCTCGGGGATCTGCACGCCAGCCTCCACGTGCACGGTGAAGAAGATCTTGGCGGACTCCGTCTCCCCCAGTGAAAGGTGGTAGTCCACGGTGACACCGTGGAAGCGCTCCATGAACATCTCCTGCAGGCGCTTGCGGAGCGTAGCGGTGAACCGCTCACGCGGCAGCGCGACCACGATCGACACCTGACGCCCGAACAGGTCCTTCCGGACCAGGACACGGATCCCCGCCTGCTCCTCGAACTGCAGCAGCCCGACGACGAGCGTCCGGAGCTCCTCGGCCGATCCCTGGAACAGCTCATCCTTCGGGAAGGTCCCGAAGAGCTCGACGACCGTCTTGTAGTCGTGCGAGCCCGGGATCAGATCCTCGGCCGCCAAGATCTGCTCCAGCTTGTGGTGCAGCAGGGGGGTCTTGGTGGCAGGCTCCATATACGCCTTCGACGTGAATAGACCGATCAGCCGCGCCTCCCCGGTGATCCGTCCGTCGGGAGACACCTTGCGCACGCCCACGTAGTCCATCCGGGCCCGGCGATGGACGGTCGAGTAGGCCTTGGTCTTCGAGATGACGAGCAGATCTCCGTCCTCGATCCGCTGACGGATGTACGAAGGAAGGTTGTCGAGAGGTGTGACATCGGCGAACGTGCTCCGCGACACGTCGGACAGGATCCCGAGCCCGGAGCCCTCGGTCGCACGGATCGCTCGACCGTCGGGGAGGTCGAGCAGATCGTACTCGCGGTAGCCCAGCAGGACGAAGTTGAGCTGCAGCAGCCAGTCGAGGAAGTCGACCGTGCCGCTCACCTCCTCGGGAGAGTAGCGGCCGGCAGCCGCCCGTGCGAGATCCATCATGCGGCGGGTGCGCTCCTGCATCGGTTCGAAGTCGCGGACCACGAGATGCACGTCGTGCAGGATCTCGCCGATCTTCCGTTCCAGATCCGCGCGCTCCGTCTCGCCGAGCCGGCGTTCGAGCTCGTAGTGCACCACCGACTCGCGGTGCGATGCGTCCCGGCCCGATAGCACTCGCTCGATCCGCCCGCGCTCGTCGCGAAGCGTTCCGACCACCGGGTGGACCAACAACCGGACCCGGAGCTCGCGCGCCGCGAGCTCCTCGCTCACCGAATCGACGAGGAAAGGCGAGTCGTCCGTGTTGGTCTCCACGATCGTCCCGACCGACCCGTACCCCTCGTCGGCGTCCGTGGGCACGAACACGCGGACCGCCGACGGTTCGTTCCCGCGCTGATCGGCGAACGCGAACGCCGAGGAGACCATCGAGAACAAGAGATCGGCCCCATGATGCTCGAGCTCCTCGTCGGAGAGTCGCCGCAGGAACGCCTTCGCGAACGCCGTGAGGGCATCCCGCCGTTCGGCGGGGACGTCGGCCTGGATGCGAGCGAACACCGCATCGAGAACGGGGTGCAGCTCGTGCGTCTGCTCTGCGGTTTCGGACACGGCGTGTATAGGATCTCGAAGCGGTGGACCGACTCGCATGGAACGGTCGGAACTCACATCGTAGCCGGTCCGCGAGCCGCCTCGACCACCTCCGCGGCCCGGTCGTACCGGCCGAACTGCGGCATCACGTACACCCCGGCCACGCCTTCCTCCCGAAGCGACGCGATCAGCTCGACCGCCATCGCCGCTCCCTCACGCCACGCCTGCTCGTCGTCATCGCCCGCCGACCGCATCCGATCGCGCGCGACGTCCGGGATCTCGATCCCGGGGACCTCGTTGTGGAGGAACTCGGCGTGCCGGCTCGTCATGAGCGGTAGCACCCCGGCGACGACGGGAACCGTGAGGCGCTCGCCTGCAACCTTCTCGTAGGTCTCCCGGAGCGCCAGCAGCGGCTCGATCGAGTAGAAGGGCTGCGTGAGGACGAAGCGCGCACCGGCCTCAGCCTTGCGCGCGAGCAGACGGGCCTCGCGTTCCAGGTCGGGTGCGCTCGGGGCCACCGCCGCCCCGGCGAAGAACGACGTCGGCGCGCCGATCGAGGTCCCCGACCGATCCACGCCCGCGTTGAAAGCCTGCGTGATCATCGACAGGAGCCCGGTCGCGGTGACGTCGACGTTGTTCGACCCATGTGGATAGTCACCGATCGTCACGGGATCACCGACGCACACGAAGAGGTTCCGGATGCCCAGCGCGTGCGCGCCGAGAAGGTCGCCCTGCAGCCGCAGGAGGTTCCGGCCTCTGGTCGGGAAATGGAGAACGGTCTCGATCTCGGCCTGTTCGTGGATCAGACGGCATGCCGCCCAGGCGCTCATCCGCATCTTCGCCATGGGCGAGTCCGCGACGTCGATCGCGTCGGCACCGGCATCGCGGAGCGTCTCCGCTGCGGCGACCAGCCGGGCGGCGTTGAACGACCGAGGTGGCTCCATCTCGACCGTGACGACGAAGTGACCGGTCGCGAGCTTGGCCTCAAGCTTCGTCGGCGGCGCGACCGTCACCACGTCGAGGATCCGCTCGCCGTGGTCCGCCTCGGGGAACTCGATCCTGGCGTGCGGCGCTCGATCGCGGAGCGCGGCGCCGATCGCCGTCGTGTGCGCCGGTCCGGTGCCGCAGCAGCCGCCGACGACGGCAACGCCCTCGTCCAACAGCGCCTGGGCGATCTCGCCGAAGTACTCCGGCGTCGCCGGATACACGAACCGCCCACCGACCTCCGCCGGACCGCCCGCGTTGGGGCGCGCGACGATCGGCACGCTGGAGGCACCCGCGGTGCGCCGCATCGCCCGCACGATCCGCAGGACCTGCGCGGGACCCTCGCCGCAGTTCACCCCGAGGGCGTTGACGCCGAGCCCGACCACGGTCTGCGCCACCTCCTCGGGGGTCGAACCGAGCAGGGTCCGGTCGTCGCGGGTGAACGTCGCGCTCGCGATGAGCGCGACGTTCGGCGCGGCGTCGCGAGCGGCGCGGACACCCTGTTCGAGCTCGCGGAGGTCGC
>JALYLP010000267.1 GCA_030774195.1 Actinomycetota bacterium
GCACCCGTTCCGGGTGCCCTTTCCTGACGTCGAGATGCGACGGATCGTTACGTGCGGTCGAGATCTGCTGCGAGCGTGCTCGCGGTGAGGCTCTCGTGGCGAGCTCGAAGGTCGACGTAGAGGACGACCGAGACGAGGGCGACGAACGGCGCGGTGATGATCTGCGCGATCGCGGAGAGGATCCAGACACCGAAGAACGTGTGACCCCCGATCGCCGTCAGGATCCCGTTGATCACACCGGCGATGACGGCCGCCACGAAGATCACGAGGAGCGTGTGCCACCACGACCCGCTCACGAGCTTCCAGGAGCGAGACATCGAGTCCGTCACCCCGAGCCCTTCGATGATGAAGGCCGGGACCGAAACGGCCAAGAACACGAGGAAGATGATCCCGGGGATGAACAGGAGGATGAATCCCACGCCGACCACGAGCGCGACCAGGAGCGCGAGCCCGATCAACGGCCCCAAGCGCGAGAACGCGTACTGATAGCTCGCGCTCACATCGACGTCGCGCCCGATCAGCGCGCCCGCCGCACCGCGGGTGAGTGCCCCGATCAGGAGCTGCTGGATCGCGACCGCGATGAAGTACGAGAGGGCGCTGATCAACAGCGACCGCCCGAACGAGACGGTGCAGTTGTTCGCCAGATCGCTCAAGGAGTTCACATGAGCCGTGTCGCAGTGTTGCTTGAACGCGACCTGCGTGAGCAGTGCCATGACGAACGTGAGTGGGATCACCACGATCGCGACGATCTGGATCAGCTTCGCCGCGTTGGCCTTGTAGACCTCGAACGCAACGGACAGGATGTCGCCCAGGCCGCGCTGCGGGATCGAGCCACCACCCCCGGCGCCCGGAGGCGGAGGTGGTGGTGGTGCGCCGAAACCGCCCGAATCATCCATACGAACCCCCCTGTGCCGTTGGCCGAGAACGGCCGGATACTACGCCCCTCCGGAAGTCGTTTCTCGCAAGGCCTTGTGATCAGTTCGGTGCCAGATCCCAGTTCCGCGGCAGGTCGGTATCCTCCCAACCCGGTTCCGGGCGCCACGTCGACCAGTCCCGATCGAACGGCGGCTCCCGTAGCAAGACGTGCTCCGCTCCTCGTTCGCCCCAGAACCGGAACCATGCCGCGTCTTCCTCCGTGAAGATCCCCCGTGCGACGGCCTCCCGAAGCTCGTCCTCGTCCTTCCACGACCATCCGCTGCGATCCGGCGGGATCGTGACGTCGAGGAGGTGGTCCACCGTGTCGAAGCCGGCCGCGGAGCGGGTGAGTGGCTCCTCGAGGTTGATGTAGTACTCGAACAGCCCGCTCCGGTCGTCGAACCCCAGGATCACCGCGTACGGCGTATCGGGGAACGCGAAGGACAGCATGCTGCTCGGTCCACGCCGCACGTCCTGGAGCGTCCACCGGTCCGTTGGGAGTCGGAGCGCCCGACCGTCTGTGTCGACCGGTTGCCGGCAGCGAGCGTGCGGTGGGACATGGAGCATCTGCAGGTTGGGCTCGTCGCGCACCACGACCGCCGGCCACGCGTACCAGACCCGGCCGTCCCACAGCTCCCGGATCGCGACCACGTCACCGGGTGCGTGCCTGGGGAGCTCTTCACGGGTGGGGATGTTCGGGGTCTTCCCCATGGTTCGAGCGTAGTCCGCAACTGCGGTCTTGACGGATGCCGGAGCCGGGCGTACATTCGCCCTCCACCCTCGAACATACGTTCGATTCGGGTACGGAGCCATCGGGACGGAACCGGCCGGGGATCAGCGATGACGAAGCGCTTCGACGAGGAGGTTCGGGTCGAACGCGACGCCGGGATGCCCTCGGTCTTCGAGTGGCGTGGGAAGCGCTACCACGTCGTGGATGTGATCGGGAAGTGGCGGATCGAAGGTCGGTGGTGGGCGGACGGTCGCGACCGCGAGTACTGGCGGGTCGAAGCTCGGGGAGGCGCCGTGTGGGATCTCTACTTCGATCGCCAGCACGATCGTTGGCACATGGAACGGTTGTGGGATTGAGGAACCGTTCCGGCGTACGCTGCCATCGTGAAGATGAGCGGCTTCGTCCTCGCGGCGTTCGTCGCTGTGCTCGCTGCCGCGCTCGTCGCAGCATTCGGGCCCACGTACGCAACGTGTTCAGCCGTCTCCGGCGGGGTCACCCGATGCGGAAGGGCGACGGGGTACTCGATCAACGGTTCGAGGATCCTCGTCGTGGTCTCGGTACCGGTGCTTCTCTCGCTCCTTCCGATCATCGTGCGTGCCCGAGGAGCACGGATCGTCTCGGCCGTGCTCCTGTGGGGATGCTGCGCGATCGGTGCTGCCTCCATCGGCTTGTTCTTCGTACCCGGCGCGATCCTCATGACGATCGCGGCCGCCCGTCACGACCGCACCGACGTGGTCACGCAGCCCGCCACAATACCTTCGCGACCTTCCTGAGGTCCGCGACGAACGCCCGCATCGCTTCCTCACGCGTGTCGTCGGGCGCGCGCAGGATCGACGACGGGTGCACGGTCGCCATCACGAAGGGAGCGAGCGGCGACTCGACGAACAGGCCACGATCCTGGGTGACGCGGAACGACCGGCCCAGGAGCGCTTGCGCCGCGGTCGCGCCGAGGCACACCAGCACCGTCGGTCGCACCTGGTGGAGCTCGGCGTCGAGCCACGGCCGGCACGCCACCTGTTCCCGCAGGTCGGGTTTGCTGTGGATCCGGCGCTTGCCTCGCGGTGCGGGCTTCCACCGGAAGTGCTTGACCACGTTGGTCACGTAGACGTCGTTGCGATCGATCCCCGCCTCGCCCAACGCGCGATCGAGGACCCGGCCGGCCGGCCCGACGAAGGGGTGACCCTCCACATCCTCGCGGTCGCCCGGTTGTTCGCCGATGAGCATCGCGCGGGCGTGCGCCGACCCCTCGCCGAAGACGACCTGTGTCGCGTTGAGATACAGGTCGCAGCCCTGGCAGCTCTGGACGGCCTTCGCGAGAGACGGCAGGGAGCGTTCCGGGGGAAGGAACGCGTCTGCGGAGTTCTCGGTCATCCAGGAACGGTCCTACCCGATCCGATCGGACCGGGAACACCGCTTGACGGACGTCTTGACGGATGTCGCCGTGAAGCTTCAGACTCGAACATACGTTCGACTTCGAGACGGGCCTTCCATGTCCTTCGTGCACCTCGATGTCCGCTCCTTCTTCTCGTTGAAGGAGGGAGCGTTCGCGCCGGAGCAGCTGGCCGAGCAGGCCGCTGGTATCGGGATGCCTGCGGTCGCGATGACCGATCGCGATGGCCTTTACGGAGCCGCCCGGTTCGTCTCGGCATGTCAACGCAACGGCGTGAAGCCCATCCTCGGCGCTTCCCTCACCGTGCGAGCACCCGCTCCACCACCTCGCGATGCCCACGTCGTCCTGGTGGCCGAGGACGACACCGGATACGCGAACCTCTGTCGTCTGCTCACCGACGCACAGCTGTTGGGCGAGCGGGGGGATCCATGGGTCGCGATCGAGCAGATCTGTGCGCACGCGGCCGGGATGACCGTCCTGCTTGGCCCGCGGTCGCATCCGGGGCGGCTCGCCGTCGCCGGCCGCGCGGACGCCGCCGCCCGGCTGGCTGCGCCGTTCCGCGAAGCCTTCGGTGCCGATCGATGTGTCGTCGCCGTCGAGCACCGCCAGGAGGCCGGCTCGGCCGCCGAGATCCGGAAGATGCTCCGGTTCGCGGAGAAGATCGACGCCGTCCCCGTCGCGACGAACCCCGTTCGGTACCTCGTGCCCGACGATGCGTTCCTCGCCGACGCGCTCGAGTGCATGCGGGCGATCGTGCCGGTCGCGTCAAGCAACGTGAGCCGGACGAACGCGGAGGGATGGCTCAAGCCGTCTGCCGAGATGCGCGCGCTCTTCGCCGAACGCCCCGACCTCTGCGATGCGTCGCTCGAGGTCGCCGAGCGGTGCATGTTCGATCTCGGTCTGAAGCAGGTCCACTTCCCGGACTTCCCGATCCCCGGTGGTCGTTCCGCCGATGCCGTGCTCGCCGAACGATGCTGGCGTGGCGTCCACGAGCGCGGCATGAAACAGGACGAGCGACTCCGCGATCGCCTGCATCACGAGCTCTCGATGATCCGACAGATGGGATACGCCGCCTACTTCCTGACGGTCTCGGAGATCGTCGCGGACGTGAAGGCGATGGGGATCATGGCCGCGTGCCGGGGTAGCGCGGCCGGGTCGCTCGTCTGTTACCTCACCGGGATCTCCGACGTCGACGCGCTCCGGCACGACCTCGCGTTCGAACGGTTCCTGAACCCGATGCGTGATGAGCTGCCCGATGTCGATATCGACGTGGAGTCGGCCCGGCGCGAGGACGTGTACGACATGATCCTGTCCCGTCACGGCCAGGAGCGCGCCGCGTGCGTCGCGATGATCGACACGTTCCGAGCGCGCGCCGCGATCCGCGAGGTCGGCAAGGCGCTCGGTCTGCCCGAGGTCGAGGTCGGCATGGTCGCGAAGGCCTTCCCGCACATCTCGGCGCGGAACATCCGGGATGGTCTGGAACGCCTGCCCGAGCTGGGCGGCATCAACCTGCCGATGCGGCAGCTGGAGCTGCTCTTCCGCGTCGCCGAGCGCCTCGACGGGTTCCCCCGGCACATCGCGCTGCACCCCTGCGGGATCGTCCTGTCTTCGCACGACCTCACGGATCGGGTGCCGCTCGAGCGCTCCGCCAACGGTCACCGGATGGCGCAGGCGGACAAGGACGACGTCGAGGAGCTGGGCTACCTCAAGCTCGACATCCTCGGGGTGCGGATGCTCTCGTCGATGCGCCATGCGCTCGACGAGATCGCCCGCACCACGGGGGAGAAGGTCGACCTGGACCGGATCGCGCTCGATGACCGTCCCACCTTCGACCTGATCCGCGCGTCCGACACGCTCGGGTGCTTCCAGATCGAATCGCCGGGTCAGCGTGAACTGTTGCAGAAGCTCCAACCCGATCGGTGGGAGGACCTGATCGTCGACATCTCGCTGTTCCGCCCGGGCCCGGTGAAATCGGACATGATCCGTCCGTACCTCTCGCGCCGGATGACCCTGGAGCAGCCGAGCTACATCCACCCGGGACTGCGGCCGGCCCTCCAGGAGACGTTCGGCGTGATCGTCTACCACGAACAGGTGATGCGGACGCTCGCCGCGCTCGCCGGATATCCCTTGACCGAAGCCGATCACATCCGTCGACATCTCGACCGCGAGGATCTGCTGCCCGGGTTCCAGCGGGACTTCCTCGCACGGGCGACCGCACGTGGAGTGGCGCGGGAGGCCGCCGAGAAGACGTGGGACGCGGTTGCGCAGTTCGCGTCGTTCGGGTTCTGCAAGGCGCATGCGGCCGCGTTCGCGGTGCCGACGTATCGCTCGGCGTGGCTGAAGGCGAACTACCCCGCGCATTTCCTGGCCGGCGTGCTTACGCACGATCCGGGGATGTATCCGCGACGTTTGATCCTGGACGACGTCCGGCGCCACGGCATCCCGATCCTGCCCCTCGACGTGAACCGCAGCGAACCGGAATACGTCGTCGAGGAGGTCGACCGGGACGATGGGAGGAGCCGCGATCCGCGTGTCGACGACGCTGGGGAGGGGTGTGGGCCTCGCGTTGTCGACGCGGCGCGTGCACATGCCGAGCTGTCCGATGGAGCTGTGGCGATCGCGCCGACGGCGCAGCGAGGCACGCAACCCGACCAAAGCTACGCCATCCGCCTCGCTCTCCAAGACGTCCACGGGATCAGCGATGCCGAGGTCCGGTCGATCCTGGCGGCGCGTGCGGAACGCCCGTTCCGCGACGTCGGGGACTTCTTGCGTCGCACCACCGTGACGCGGCCGGTCGCGGAGGTGCTCGCGCACGCCGGCGGGTTCGATGCGCTCACCGGGTCGCGGACGGATCGCCGCGGGCACCTGTACGACGCGATCACCGTGGATGCGCCGCGCGAGGGCGACCAGCTCACGCTCGCCGATGCCGGAGCGCCGGCGCATCGGTTCCCCGAGTACACGGATGCGGAAGTGGTGAAGGCGGAGCTGGAGGTGCTCGGCCTCGATGTCACTCGGCACCTCGTGAGCTTCTTCGAACCGCTCCTCGCGGATCTCGGCGTGACGCGGGCGAAGGATCTGCACCGTTGTCGCCAAGACGCCTGGGTGATGGTCGCCGGGGTCAAGGTCGCTTCGCAGACGCCGGCGGTCCGGAGCGGTCAGCGGATCATCTTCGTGTCGCTCGACGACGCCACCGGGCCGATCGAGGTGACGGTCTTCGATTCGGTCCAGCCCAAGGTCGCGAAGACCGTGTTCCATGCATACGCGCTCGCGGTGTGGGGTCAGCTACGGCGCACCGGTGTGAAAGGGATGAGCATCACCGCGGAGGATGTCTGGGATCTCACGGAGCTCCATCGGGCTCGAGGCGACGGGCGGTTGCGCGAGGCGATGACGGGACCGACCGGGGTGCACGCGCCGGCACGCCGGCTGTGGCATGCGAGTCCGGGATCCGCCGGATGATCGGGCGGGCGGTAGCGTGGCCTTCCATGGCCAGGCCGTCCGAGCCGATCCTGCACGTCGATCTCGACGCCTTCTACGCGAGCGTCGAGGTGTTGAAGGATCCGTCTCTCCGCGGGAAGCCCGTGATCGTCGGCGGCACCGGCTCCCGCGGGGTGGTCACGAGCGCGTCGTACGAAGCACGACGTTCGGGTGTGCACTCGGCCATGCC